>NZ_JARVRU010000063.1:0-37119 GCF_030209535.1 Lysinibacillus sp. fls2-241-R2A-57 | reverse complement strand
AAAGCGCGAGAAATCAACGTTTCTAAATTGATTTCTCGCGCTTTTTAAGGTTTTGTCCAGTTTTGTCCCAGCCACTATCGACATTAATATCTATTCACAAAACGTATTGCTCTACTCATAACAGTCGGAACAATTGAAGCATGATTTTCCTCTAATGCTTCATAAAATGCAATATCCATAATCTCCCCTAAATCGCTGGCAATTTGTCGTGCATCATCCACCATAAAGGTTTCCAGTTCCCCTACACCTATAAATAATTTTTCATATGCATATGGACGCTCTTTTATAAATTTTGAAACATAATTTAATAGTTCTTGCTCATTCCACCAAATAGAAGGGCTAATCGCTATATAACGTTGGAAGCTTGCTTGATGATGGAATAATTGCCAAAGCACAAAATACCCTGCTAATGAATGGCCGAACAGTGCTTGCTGCTGTATATTTACAGGGAATTGCGCCTGAATACTTGGCTTTAATTCCTCCTCTAAAAATCGACTAAAGTTTTCTGCTCCTCCATGCTTCTCATAGCCCTTACCTTTAAATCTTGCAGGATAAGTATATGTTTCGGCTTGTCCTGTAAAATCATAAAATCGTCGTTCATGCATATCGGCTCCATGCCCGATACCAACTACCATAGCTGGCAAAATACTTGTTTTAGGTGCATTGCGGCTTTGCAGACGGACTGCTTCCTTCATAAGGTGAAAGTATGACGAGCTGTTGTTCGTCCTGTATCTACTTGCCCTGGCTTCATTTTATTTGTAAAAACATCCGTAAAACTTACAGACGCATGTGCATAGTAATCGATTAAATGCTTGATATCCACTTTATTGCCTCTTCATTCTTTAAAACTTTCTGGATTTGTGAAAAATGATGCAAATCATGATCTACTAAACTAGCAAAATAACCTTGAAGTGTTAATTCAGTTGTACCTATTTTAAAAGACTGTTGCCATTGCTTATCATCTATTGGATGAAGTGCGTTCATTAGCTGATGTCTCTGATTTATAAAATTGGCTATCGTTTCTTCTTTACTTTGTACACGACTGTTCCTTGCTGCACTAGTATTCATTTCTTCTACAGGTGGACCTTTTGGGAGACTCTCTTCTATAAAGAGAAACGGAAGACGTTGATGTAACACGAATTCATCCCATGGTGTAAGATGCCCAATTACCTCTGCAACCGTCCATTTCCCAGGTTCTATAGGTGTACGCCATTGTTCTTCAGTTATAATTGCCAAACTTTCTACAAATGCTATGGATTTTTCATAATGCGAGATTATTTGATTTTTATCGTGACGCAATTCTTCAGCCCCCTCACTTCTTTTTAATAGATAATCTGTAGCTTCGGCCAAATTGACTTCCACTGCTTGCTTTGAACCCTCTTCTCATAAACCTCATGCATTTGAGAACCTTTTTGAAAATATGGTGTAGGAGCGACAATCCCAGACATTAAATGCTTGATACCATGAGGTGCAGCTAATTCAAGTATTCCATTAGCCAGCCTTACACCAATAGCTGTCGGTATTTCAGGAAAATTAGCGATTCCATCAATAGATGATTGATAAGGTTCACTATTATTTATTACATGCATTCTTGCTTGATTTTTCACAGACCAAGGTTCATTCGGTAAATATTGCTGCAATTTTTGTTCATACTGCTTCTCAAAATTCTCTAAAGAGTTTACTTTGTCGAAATATATCACATCAATATCTGCTAATGGCGTTCTGTATTCTTTTTCATGCAGAACATCCCACACCTTCGAACGAATAAACCCAGCACATATCCATGAATCAGGTAATTGCAGACTCTCTACAGTCTTTAAAATACCCATCATCCAGTCATCTGCTTCAATTAATTTCTTTAACTCTTCCTCTGTTTCTATAGGTTGCATTCAATCACCTCTTTACGCGGCTTCCTTATTGATTCTCAAGCCATGCTCTTATTTTTTCAGCGACATCCTTAGGTGCTTCACGAAAAATATCATGACCTGCATCCTCGATTGGCTCAATGTCCACGTTTTTCATTCTAGCTTGCAAAGTTTGAATACTCTTCCTTCTAGTAGATTCTAGTTCAACTGGTTTCGTTGCACGTATTAGAAGGGACGGGCAATGCACCTGTTCGACTATATTGATGACTGGTTCTATATAAATACCTTTTATCATGGATTGTGCAGTAAACGTAGAAATCGTTAGTCTGATTTCTCTCTCCTGTTCCTTAACTTGAGCCCTTGATGCCTCTTCAAGCTCTTCTGACCATCGTGAAAGCTCTTCTTTTTCCGATTCAAAAAATACGTCCCAAGATGGGAATCTCACTTCATTACAGAAATTTTCTATGTCTTGTAATTCATTTTCTAATGTCGTGCCTAAATCTTGTGATGACAAGTAACCTCCATCTAACAAGATCATACCCTTTATCTGTGTAGGATATTTAGCAGCATAATGCAATGCTAAATCAGCTCCTAAAGAATGACCAACTAAATAATGGGATTTACCACCTAACTGTCGGTTTATTATATTTTCTATCTCAACAATCAAATTGGAAGGACAATAAGCATTCTCTTCTTCCAAAGCTTTTGCATAACCATGTCCAGGTAAATCAAAGGATACAATATGATACTCTGTTAAATACTTTGCTAGTTCTCCAAATGCTAAACCCGTACTCCCTAGTCCATGTAAAAAGATTAAAGTTGGATTTTGTGCGTTGCCCCATTGATATATACTTTGCTTCATTTCTACCATCCCCTTTGGCGAATAATCACTTCCATTAATTACAATAATAACTATTTTCAAATCTATTTCAAAGGGGCTAAACGAATGAAAATAAGCATGGCTAATTAGAAGAGGTCGGAGCTTTAAGGGGGACTGTACTTATAGTGGAAGAGAAACAATCAATTGTACTTTGTACCGATTATATGCATAAATCTCATTTATACAAAATCGAAAAGAATATATTAGATTTATAAATGTTTTAGCAATACCCTTTAACTAACAACGTTAAAGGAGACGCTTATGAAAAAATCATCTTTTATTTTAATTGTAATGCTTGTCTTTTTAATTGGACTTTTTTATACGAAACTGTCACTGAAACTCGTTATTATAGGAACTATTGCCGCTTTTATCGGTACGCTAGCTGGCGGTGGGGGGCTTATTACAATCCCCGCTATGATGCTTGTTGGCATACCTATTCAAACAAGCATTGCTACGAATAAGTTTTCATCAGGCATTGCAGCTTTGTCGAGCATCTTTTATCTTCTTTATCATAAGGAGCTTCGACTAGCATCTATTATGAAATATGTCGCTGTAGCCATTGCTGGAGGTATTTGTGGAGCACTTCTAACAGTATCCATCTCCGAAAAAACAATGAATGTTATCGCATGTATTTTACTTATTTTCGCCCTATTTGTAACGTTAAAAAATAAAGAATGGACTGTTACTTCGGAAGAAAATTACACGAAACACGACAATAAATTATGGCAGCCATTTTTAATTGCGGTTTATGACGGAGGTTTTGGACCTGGCTCTTCAACCTTCAGCATACTACATTATTTACGCTACCATTACTCCTACATAAAGGCAGTACAGCTCACACGTGTGCTTATATTCGGGAGCTGTACTGGCGCATTTTCAGTATTTTATCAAACCGGCTTTATTCAATGGCAATATGCGATTGCGATGGCAGTAGGGTCTATTATCGGCTCTCAAATCGGACTTTTAGTTCTACCGAAAATTCCGATAAAAGTAGCTAAAATACTACTAACAATTATTATTTCATTGCTACTTATTCAAGTAACAATAAAAATAATTTAACGGCTTAAATGTTCATGAATTAGCTTCCATTCATTATTCTCTATTACAAAAACATTCGTAGCTCTACCGCTACCTGATACAAATTTTCCGTTATGATAGCCTTCATAATGGTATGTATAAATACAGGTAGCAGATTTTTCATCAACCGTAAGCCACTGAATATCAGTAGCTGAATAAACTTCTTCCTTTATCAAGTTCCATGCATTATTAAAATAAGTGCCTATTTCTTCTAAGGTTGTGCATGTTTTATCGGTAAACCAATACACTGCTTGCGGATGCAAGCTCTCCTTTACATTATTAAAATCATGGGAATTTGTCGCTGTAATATAACGCTCTAAAGCTTGTTGATAAGGCATAGAAATCTCTCCTTTTTTAACTAATATTAGCCGAAATCCCATTATAAATTATGGCTAATTACCAGTAGTACATGCTAGCAATATTGCTTGTTCAATAATTTTCACTTCTAGTTAACGTAGATGGATTAATGATGTCTGCTACAGCCAAATATAGATTCTCCGGATATTCAGCTAAACGATGGCATAAGTATAAATACCAATCCGTTCCATACGTAAGATAAATCTTACAGCGGTACCCCTTCTCTTTTAATTGACATATCAAATCTGGCTGTATACCATAAAGCATTTCTATCTCTACATTTGGATGATTAAAATATTGTCTTTGTTCCATTTCTTGAATCAATACTTCATCATGCGTAGCTATCGAGATTGGATGATTGGCATTAATCAACTGCTCTACATAATGAAGATAACGTTCATTCAGTGCTTCTGATCTTTTCTGCGCAACGTCGATCGGCTCCTGGAAAGCACCTTTAACAAGCCTTATTTTCCCTGGGTATTGAATAAGCTGCTGTAAATCCTTCTCTGTACGATAGAGATGAACTTGTAGCGTAATCCCGACATTGGAATATTGGTTAGCTATTTTTTTATAAATATCGAGGATATCGCTCGTCTTTGATGACTCCTCCATACTAATCATCAATGTAATTCTGAACTGATATGCTTTTTTAGCTAGCTCAATTAAGTGTTTATATGCCAGTTCCGTATTAACAGAAAGTCCAATATGCGACAAATCTAACGACACAGTTTGTCGTATCGCCAATGCACCCATGCCCTCAATAAGTTGCAAATATTCATCTTTAGCCTTTCGACATTCCATCAAATCAGTTGTATTTTCCCCTATAAATTCTAGTGATATTTGGTAATCCTTGGCGATGAATTCTCGAGCAATTGGAATAGCATCCTTTCTCTCCTCACCCGTAACATACCGATTCGCTGCCTTCCATAATAACGGATAGAGTTCTGTTGACTGTTGAACGTCATGTTTCATTTGAGCATTCCTCGCTGCAGATTTTAATGCTTGAATCACTATTTCTTCTGTCTTTTTCATTTTTATTCCTCCTCTTATCTATTTCCCAGTACTTTAACATGATAAAATTGGTAAGAGTAGAACCACTTTATATAATTTTTCAAGGTACCAATTTTAAGTAGGAGGAGAGAAAGTTGTTATGGATACCAATCGATCATTCTTCAGATATACCTCTAAACCGGCAAGTTTATCAGCAAATTCGGGAAAAAATATTAAATGGCCATCTTCAAGCTGGTGAAAGACTAGCATCTACACGTGAGCTTTCTGTCGAGCTAAAGGTTTCAAGAAATGTCATTTTGGAAGCTTACGATCAATTGTTAGCAGAGGGGTTTTTAATTGCACGAAGAGGTTCAGGTACATTTGTTGCAGAGGGAGCCTTTTTAACACAGCATGAGACACCATTTTTATATGAAGTCGATGAAAAAAAGGTGAAAAATCATATTATTAATTTCCGTTCAGGTATCCCAGCATTGGACTTATTTCCCCGTAAAACATGGGCAAAGCTATCACATCAACTGTGGAATGATATTGAATCAACTAATTTTGGATATGACTTTCCTGAAGGTCGTTTAGAATTAAGACAAACGCTGGCACACTACTTATTAAGAACTAGAGGTGTTAACTGTCATCCAGAACAAATTGTCATTACATCAGGCGCTACACAAGCATTGACACTTGTTTCTCGATTGCTTTTATCACCTAAGGATATAGCCATTATAGAAGATCCTATTACGAATGATATTCAAACGATTTTTAAATCTTCAGGTGCCTCTCTTTATCCAATACCTGTAGATGAATATGGGATGAAGACAGCGTTAATACCAGAAAATTTGCATCCTAAATTTGTCTTCCTGACTCCATCACATCAATTCCCACTGGGGGGTACGCTTCCAATACAGCGCAGAATTCAATTAATCAATTTCGCAAGAAGAAATAATTGTTTTTTAGTTGAGGATGACTATGATAGTGAGTTTCGCTATGAAGGTCCACCTGTCAGCTCTTTACAGGGTTTAGATCTAGAACGTGTACTCTATATAGGCTCTTTTAGCAAGATTCTCTCTCCAGCTTTGAGAATAGGTTACATCGTTCTCCCAACTCATCTAATCGAGAAATGTCGGCAGCTGAAATGGTTTACTGACTTACACACACAATCATTGGATCAGCTTATTCTTGCTCGCTTTATTAAAGAAGGCTATTTAGAAAGACATATTGCAAAGATGAAGAAGTTCTATAAAAACCAGCGAGATTTTCTTATCCAATGTTTGCAAACAACTTTTTCAAATAAGGTGAAGGTTTTAGGTTACTCTACCGGTATGCATTTAATTGTTGAATTAGAGGATATTCATTTTTCTAAAGAGGTATTGTTTAAAATCGAACAACTTGGTGTAAAAGTATACCCTGTAGAGGATCATTCGATAGAGAAAGGGAGACACAATAATCGGATTATTTTAGGGTATGGACATTTAAAGAAGAATGAAATAGAAGAAGGCGTGACAATACTATTTCAAGCAGTTTATGATGAGGTAAAGTAACTAAGGGGGATATCCAATGCTCGCTACTATTCAGAAACAGCAAAATAACTATGTCGCAAAATTTAACCGTCCATTATCACATTCAGTTGAGGCTGTGTGGACCGTATTAACAGAGAATGGAAAGCTTCAAAAATGGATGAACAATTTAGAAATCATCGATCTTCGAAAAAACGGTAAAATCCATTTTAATATGAATGATGGAACAGATACTTATATGGAAATAACAATTACAGACTACGTTGAGAAGGAAGTGCTCGAATTTGACTGGGGCAAAGATACAGTCAGATTTGAACTTTCCCCCACTAGCAGCGGTTCCAAATTAGTATTACTTGAATCGATTGGTGAGCTAACTGAGCATACACCAAAGGATTTAGCTGGCTGGCATATTTGCTTAGACTTGCTTTCAGATTTATTAAATGGAACTGTACATGAAGAATTCCCAATGGAAGAATGGCAACAATGGTTTGCGGAGTATAAGCAGCTTGTGGATGATGTAGAGAAGATTTAAGCCATTCTAAATAGAACTCCTAAGGTGTGAAGTTCTTTTATTAAAAGTCAAGAGCTAAAGTAATACACTTAATAGGTCAGTCAAACATTTTTATAGAATAATAAAATTGAAACTATTTCAAATTTCAATCGTATAAAATAAGGAAGATTTCTAGGAGGTGTTTGTAATATGACGTTTATTGAATTGGCTATTCTAACTTTTTTAACTGTATGTTACCTGCCTTTCTTTATCTGGCTTTCTGCTAGTTATCTAAGTAACGGTGATAAATCAAAAAGGGAAAATATCTTTTGCTTATCATTGATGTCAGTTGCATTATTAAATGCTTTGAATTCTTTCTTGTTTAAGATTCAAGATACATATGCTTTAGCAGTAATGGTTATAATCATTTTATTATTTAACCTATACATGTTTTTAATCGTTCGGAAAGATAAAAGAAAAGTATCATTTTAAACGTGGTGACACAATAAATAATCCCCTTGAAGTAGACAATGTAAAATTCCATGTCGAGATTCAAGGGGATATTTTAAAAGACAACGAAAAATTGGTGTAGAACTAGTTTTTAGATTCTCTAAGGCTAATTTGCGTTTCATTCGATTTTCTTTAAAATAGAGTGACGTGGTTAGACTGGGAGACTCCTTAGGGATCAGCGCCACAGATAAGACCATGGAGCGAGCATCGCGAGTGAAGTGGCTCATCGGACGCCCCCAGTCTTAACGGAAATCACCCCCTCGTTTTGCCGAAGAGCTGTACTTTATCAATTTGGCACCTTTCAATATTATTTAATGATAAAAAGCTGTAGCAATTTCAAGTGCTTTTAGCGGATCCTTAATTGAATCCAGCGTATAGACAAGCTTGTCTTCCTGCCAAACAATTAAATTTCCTGATTCATATACATCTAACTGTGCAGAACCGTGTTGCTTTGGAATTGGAAGCATATGCGATTCTAAAAATTGTACTGCCTGCTTAGCAAGCTTTACACCAGCTTCCGGATTGTCTGTTCTTGTATGGGTTGCTACTGCCCATCTTCCCTCATTCCAACCAGTCCATAAAGAGCCAGCACCTGCATCTTGATAGCCTTTAATGTTGGAACCAAGATCAACTTCTTGACCGCCCTTTTGACTAAAGTTCTCAAAAGCAATTTGCTCACTTGCTTCGTCTGCATTTTCATATTGCTTCACTAAGAGCCGAGCAATAACGGTCGCTCTATCTGGTTGTTTTAGTTTAATATCGTTGATTGGCAAATACTCTTTGCTTTCAAAAAATACTATTTCTACTTCGTTAGCTTCCGCCTTCGTTGTTGCCGTTAACAATGTACCTTCTGTGATCGGTAGCCCTTTTGGTAAAGTTATCGGTAAATCAGTGTTAAGCTGGTCCTTAACATTTTTCAGTGCTCCAGCCTGTGTAATGGATGCTACCGTGTTTTCCTTATTTGATTTAGACGATTCCTGTTGATTTTCATGCGATTGTTGCTCTTCTTCTTGTGGCTTATTTGGCACATTAGGTTTTTCTTCTTCATCAGAGCATGCACTAATTATACTGAGACTTAAAAGCATTAAGGCAAAAAGTGACTTTTTCATCTTGTAGGCCCCCTTATTTTTCTTTATTTTCCCCTTCCCATTATGACTTAAACTTTTAGTTACTTAAGCTCATTAATTTGCTTCGTCAGCTCGTTAAACTTTTGATCAAGCATAGCGTAATCTTTATTCTTTACCGTAAGAAAACTAAGCTTGCCAAGTATCTCTTGTCGTTCATTTTCAAGCTTTAAACGAAGAGCAGCTATGTCATCGACTTGAGAAGGAGCGCCATTTCTCCATTTTTTCTCAATACGCTTATTTCGAACTTCCCACACGCTATCAGTTACCTTCTCAAGAAAATATCTATCATGCGAGACAACAAGTAATGTTCCCTTAAATTTCGCAAGTGTTTTCTCTAATTGCTCCCGAGAAGGTAGATCAAGGTGATTCGTCGGTTCATCTAAAATAAGCACATTTTTATCCTCTAAAATGTAAGCCATTAGTTTACACTTTACCCGCTCTCCCATACTCATCTTGCCTATTGGGGCAGTCCAGTGCGCTGGTGTAAAGCCTAAATGCTTCATTAAATTTCGAACTTTCCCTTGCTCTTCAAAGGTTTCGTTATAAAAATATTGCTCAGGTGTTTGATCTAGTGGTAAATCAAATACTTCCTGCGTTAAATAGCCGATAGTCGCAGCAGGAGATATCCAAATCTCCCCTTCTGCCTTTATCTGTCCTAAAAGTATTTTTAATAATGTTGTTTTACCACTGCCATTTGATCCAGTAATGGCAATCTTTTCTCCAAATTTTGCAATTAAATTTACATCCTTAAATAAAACACGCTGCTCAAAACACTTCATCAAATGCTTTGTCTCTAAAAAACGCTCCCCCCCCCGTTGATCTGTGTCTATGGAAAAACGAATCTCTTCTTCAGGTTCTACAGCTTCAACCTTTGCCTTTGCAAGCTCCTTCTCTAATCTCTTTTTCTTAGATTTAACTTGCGAATCCATACGCTTTGCTTTTACACGATAAAATTCCTTAAAGCCCTCCTTCTTTGTAGACTGTGCATGTGCCTTATGTGACCAGGATGTTAGCTGCTGCATCTGTGCTTCAATACATTCAATGTACTTTTGCTGTTTATCATAGGCGCGTTGTTGTGTTAGTCTTCGCTGTTCTCTAGCGGCCATATAGCTAGTATAATTACCGCTATGCTCAATAAGTCCCCCTTCTTCTTGAGACCAAATTTTAGTGGCAATCTCGTCTAAAAAATAGCGATCATGTGAGACAACAATGATTGCACCATCGTAACTTTTTACTTGTTCGATGAGTAATGCAGTACTTTGCTCATCTAAATGATTCGTCGGTTCATCTAATAAAAGTAATTGGGCATTTTGTGCAAAACCATCTGCGAGACGCATTTTAAGCTTCTCTCCGCCACTTAATGCTGAAAATAACACATCTGGCACCTGCCATTTAGCAAGCAGATTCGCCTCGTTTGCAGATACTTCTAGCGAATCAAAGTGTGCGCTCTCCTGTTCTACATAAGCAACTTTAGCAGACTGCAACCAGCGTAACTGTCCCGCAGTCGGCACTATCAAGCCGGCAATTAGTTGCAATAGCGTCGATTTACCAGCTCCATTTCTACCAATAATGCCGATGACCTCGCTTACCTTTACCGATGCTGTTACATGTTCAAAAATTTTCGTATCCTTTATTTCATAATGCACGTCTTGTAATTTTAAAAGTTCCTTCATAACATCCATTCCTCTCCAGTCGGAGGGACAAAAAAATCCCTCCAAGTATTTTGGAAGGATTAGTCGAAAAAATATCATCCACAAATAAGCTCTTACACATAGCTTGTTTGTGATCCATTACTAAAATGCTACTTCTCATCTGTTTCTAGAAAAAGACGTTCAGATGGATCATCAAGCACTTTAATTATAGCCAACTGTAAATCAGCAAAGCTTTGCCGATATAAGTTGTGTTTTATGGAAAATGGGCAGACTAATCCTATTTTTGATTCTGAAATATAAAATTTCGCAAAAAATAAGATTAGTTAATCATTAGCCACCCATCGTCCCTTCATTTGTAATTACAATAATTGTAACATCATTGCCTTTAAAACAACAATGATAAAACTGTAAAATAATCCTTTAAAAGCAGCACCCTACCAATAAAGGATTTCTTATTGGTTCATAGTGTCATACTCTTAATTACCATCTCGAGCAATCATACGAGCGAATATCTCTTCTTGCAATGGTTTGGAAGCGCCAACCACTTCTGCTACTCCATCGGAACCCAGCAATAAACTCTCTTCCTACAGCAGTTAGAAAGAACCAAAAGCTTCTTCCATTAAACATCCAAATATACGTATTTCTAAATAAGCATGATTGAATACCACTCGTACCTATTCCGAATGGTGGAAATGATGGTGCAAAGCTAGGTGGTGGGCCAAGAGGCATTTGACCTGCTGGTGGTGGGCCAAAGCTAGGTGGGCCAAATGATGGTGGTGGGCCAAAACCAGGCGGGCCAAACGATGGTGGTGGTCTAAATCCAGGCGGTCCAAACGATGGCGGTGGGCCAATTCCAGGCAGTCCGAATGATGGCTCGAAACCGGGTTCTGGAAGTGGCATAATTTCTTCATATGGATTGTTCATGATAAACCCCTCCTTTTACATAATTCAATATATGTAAAAGGGCTAACAACCGTTGAGCAATTGCCTATCTATAGTGGAGCTTTGAAGACTACATTCAAACAAATACCCAGTTGGATAATATTGCATAATAAAAGATATTTGGCTCATCACCAAAAGTTGTGGATGACATTTGTTAAAACGTATTCCAAGAATATAACTTGATCTTCGTTCCGGCTAGAAGACTCCTTGAGGATTAACGTCACAGATGAAACCTTGGAGCGAGCATCACGAGTGAAGCGGCTCATCGGACGCCCCAGACAGAACGGAAATCAACCATACGTTATGGAGATATGCCGATATTTCCAAGAAAGGAGCTCTTATGCGAAAATTACTTTTAACTATTACTACTATAATTGCGTCATTAGGCATTTGGTTACTAATTTCTTCGAATCAAGCCGCCAAATCAACGACAAGCATCCAAGCTAAGCTAGCTGACGTAAAGGATTACAAATATTATTTAGATGCAGGAAACGATAAGATTGGCAAGGAAATGGCTAAAATAGATTTGGTCATTGTGGAACCTATTGAACTGCAGCAGAAGTATATCGACTATGCTCAAAAAAATGGAACATTAATTTATGGCTATATTAACGCAATGGAAGCAGACAAGTGGAATTCAGAGCTCTATAGCCAATTAAAAGAAGAAGATTTTTATAAAGACGAGCATGGAGAAAAGATGTATTTTTCTGAGTGGGATTCGTATTTAATGGATATGACCTCTCAACACTATCAAAAGCTTTTACTAGAAGAAATTCAGAAGCAAATTGTTCAAAAAGGCTTAGATGGTGTGTTTTTAGATACTGTGGGCAATATTAATTCTTATTTACCTGAAAATGAACAAGAAGCACAAAATAAAGCAATGTTATCCTTCATCAAAGCAATAAAACAACAATATAACGGCTTGTCTGTTGCTCAAAATTGGGGCTTTCAAACATTAGCTGATTATACAGCACCATATGTTGACTTTATTATGTGGGAAAACTTCTCGTATGATGTAGTTGGAGAAGATGAATGGTCATTGGATATGATGGAGCAATTAGTTGAAATACGAGAAAAATCCGGTACACAGATCATGACGATTGGCTTTGAGGATGAAGAAAAAAGTCGTACCTTAGCAGAAAAATATCAATTTAAATTTTTCTACAGCCCCGCCGGATCTTACTACAACACCTGGCAATAAAACTATAATACCCTCTGAAACACTAGTCAGAGGGTATTTAGTTATAGAGATAAATAAGAGTTCATCACTCGCCAATCATCAAGCTTTTCCTCAAAGGATTTAATATTTTTACCTGGTATTGGACTAGTCGAAGGCATTTTTTGATAGGCTCGATCAGCTAAAACCTCAAAACCAATATGTTTTTTAAAAACTTCGAATGCCTTTCCCCCATTAAAAAGGACTAACTCAATATTTGGATACTGTTCAAAAAGCGTTTTAAAATCATTCGGTTTTTCATTACGAATGGCTGCATCTAAGCTTCCTTTACGCTCGCAAGATTGTATTGTATCCCAAAGACCAATATGATTGCTCTTTAACAATTTTAATCTTCGCTCATAGTCACCCGGTATATTTTCTTCTAATATTCCCCCTATAATCGGCCAAAAGTGATTGCGTGGGTTACCATAATATTGCTGCTTCTCTAATGATTGCTTTCCTGGCATTGAGCCGACAATAAGCACTTTTGTTGACGAATCTATAACTGGTGGTAAGACATTTTTCAGTTCATTTGACACAACAACAACTCCTTCCCATTATTGTAACGGAAAATCAGAGCCAACTAGTATTTCCTTCGAACTTTTTATATGAAGTTTATTTGACGAATGATTTTTTATATAGGTTCTAACCATTTCGTAACCAATGCAATACCCAATCCATTGAGGGAGCTTTCCACCATATAAAAATTCAACATGATTGTCTAATCCTTGAATATTGATTTGAGGCAAAAAATGCTCCTTCCATATTTTTCGCATCTTATCTACTGAGTAGTAACTCAGCCAAGGGGCTACCCATTTATCTCCGTAAATCTCTTCAACTGCACATTCTGCTAAGCCTTCTAAAATTAAAGAATCTAATAAGGTCACTTCGTTTAGAGACTTATTTAAATATTGTAAGCGACAAACATGATTGTACTCATGTGCAAATAACGCTTTAAGTTCCTCTTTTTCAAGCTCTCCTATAAATAAAAACAAAGCATTTGGAAAAGCGACACCATTTTTATTTGTCATTGTTTGTTCCTGTGTTATCGGAAAAATATAGATTGGTATATTTGGACCGCTCCATCTCTTTTTTAAATAAATAAATTCCTCTCGTACAATTTTCCATGCATTTTGATTTTGTAACTTCTTAATATCTATTTTTTCATGTGGCTGAAAAAGCCCCTGTTGCTGTAGTTCAAATTGTATTTCTTCTGGAGATCCACCATTAAAAACCTCTACTAAACGATGACAAAGAATAGAGCATTGTAAGTCTTCGAACTTTCTATTGTAATTAAACTTTTGACTAGCCAGAAATTCATTCAACCATTCATCAGTTGGCATTACTGACATACGTTCACCCCCTTGTATAGCTTATGTCTCCAATAGACAATCGGCTATTGATGAGTGCACGGAACGGCATATATTAACTTGTAAGGAAGTCGAAAGGGGGGATATTTTATGAATCCAAATGATGCTTATAATCTTTGCTGTAATTATCATGGTAAACGTGTAAGAATAACAGATAGATCTGGCAGAATACATGTCGGAGAAATAACGATGGTAGATAGAAAAAATGTGTGGATTCTACCTGATAGACGATATAGAGGATATGGTTTAGGCTTCGGGGGCGGCTTCGGAGGCGGCTTTGGAAGACCTGGTTTTGGCTTTAGAAGATCCGGTTTTGGCATTGGGATCGCACTTGGAACTATTATAGGAATTGCAATAGCGCCACTAATATTTTTCTAAAAGTGAAATACTATTTGATGAATTCTCGCTGCGATATAACAGGCTGTTTGTTTTTATGGAAAAAAATAAGCCATTTCAATCTGTTACTGAGATGGCTTATTTTTTCTTATTGCACTTGCTCTTTCTGTTGTTTGCTTTCAATCAACTCGGATATTGTGACAAATGTATAACCTTGTTTTTTAAGTTCTGGTAATATTTCTTCCAGCGCCTTAATGGTTTGCGTGCGATCGCCGCCTCCATCATGGAATAAAATAACATCTCCAGGCTTCGATCCCTTCAGTACCTTTTGTGTAATTTTTTTCACACCAGGCTGTTTCCAATCTTGAGTATCCTGATGCCAAGACCACATAACTACTTTGTACCCATCCTTTACAGCAGCATTTATCATTTGATCATTATAGTTACCACCTACAGGACGGAACAAAACTGGAGCAAATCCAGTAATACTATAAATTATTCCCTTTGTTTGACGAAGTTCCTTTCGCAATTCTGCTACGGAAACATTAAACGGATGTGAATACGTATGGTTGGCCAACTCATGCCCTTCAGAATAAGACCTTAAAACTAGCTCTGGATATTTTTCTGCATTTTTTCCAAGAATAAAAAAGGTAGCCTTTGCATCATACTTTGCCAATACATCTAAAATAGCTGCCGTATATTTGGGATGAGGTCCATCGTCAAAAGTTAGAGCAATTATTTTGTCTTCTGTGTTAATATCCCACACAACTTCCCCTGTCTCCTCATAATAAGGTCGACCTTTATCCGCATAGATTGTCAGCTTTGTAAAAAATACCGATATGATTAAAAAACAAAGGGTTAAAAACAATACATACTTACGTGTCATAGCATCACCTCCCAAGTTCAAATTCACATAACTCCGTCAACTTACTATTTACGAATTACAATGAAATATACTCGTGAAGGATTGGAGGTTTTCTCCTAAAACATTATCTTTAACACTGTTAAATTTTGAACGAATTGTGAAAACACTCACATAGCACTTTATTTTTTTATGAATTGATGTACAATAAGATGTACAAACTGATATATAACAATTACAGAAAATATAGAATGTTATAGTACAACTAAAGGAGATTTTATTATGTGGATTATTACAGTTTTTGAACAAAATACTTATCGTATGTTCGAGTACGACAATAAAAACGAGGCAACGGTTGCATTAAAAAAATTCAATCAAACAGCTATGCTTTCTTATACAAAATAAAATGGGACAAACCTTATTTTTCTGCGACGAAAGTGGAGCGGAGCGGTAGCGTAACGACAGTGACAAAGCGCGGATGAGAGATTTATCGGAATAAATTTGTGTTTTATCGGAACAATTTCGCGATTTATCGGAACAATTTCAGATTTTATCGGAACATATTGAAAAATACAGTATCTCTGTTCGCATTGAGAGTTTATCGAAACAGTTTTCAGATTTATCGAGAACTTTTCATTGTTTATCAACCAACTTTTGAAAAATATCGACATCTACCTTCATGCAACACTCTCTGGCCGCACTGATAATTTACGTCGCTTCACTTGATCAAAGGAATTTTTCTAAAGTCATTTACTTTCCGCTTTTCAGTAGCATACCTGGTGGGGAGCTCATTTTTCTGTCGCGAAAGTGGAGCGAAGCGCAACGGCAGCAACAAAGCGCTCAGCCAGAACGGAAATCAACTACACGTTTATGGTGATGAACCATAAAAATACATTTTCACCGTTTGTTTTAGGTATCAAATTAACTTTACAATATTTTTTAGTGAAAATATCGAACACCTTTTTATCTATCGCCATATGGTATATAGAGAAAAGGAGTGATTTTGATGGTGACAATTGAGCCTATTATGATTCAAGGGCATTTTTTCACTGCTGTAATGGTCCAATTACCAAAAACAACCCTACTGACAATTTCGAATGAAACGGGTTACATCATGTGTGGGGCTTTAGATGTTGGCTTATTAAATGATCGCTTAGCAGACCGAAAAATCATTGCAGGTCGAGCAGTTGGCGTTAAAACCATTGATGAGTTATTGACGGCTCCATTAGAGTCCGTTACTTATGAAGCTCAGCAGCTTGGTATTACTGAAGGAATGTCTGGTGTAGAGGCATTATTAAAAATGATATAACAGCTATCTTTTGCATATTAAAAGCGTCAGTGCTATTACTAGACGCTTTTTTAGTTGATGTAAAGTAAAGATTGTATAAGTTATTCACTCTTTCCCGATACTTTGGGCAAAGGAGTGTTCGTTTTGGATAAAGATAAACATTGGAAAATACATGTATTTTTATTATTAACCGTAATTATCATTTTTGTCTGGTCTGTAATAAAACCTGCATCCTATTTAGATTGGCTCGCAGAAGTTAGCCCTGCAGTAGTTGCTATTATTATTGTAGTCGCTATCTACAACAAGTTTAGCTTCACAACTTTTTCTTATTTTATTATCGCCCTTTTGTCCATCCTAACATTTATTGGCGGGCACTATACTTATTCAGAGGTCCCACTTTTTAATTGGATAAAAGAAGAATTTCACTTACAGCGGAATGACTACGATCGCTTTGGACATTTTCTTAAAGGTTTGATGGCCATTGTCATAAGAGAAATATTAATACGGAAGACACCTCTAACGACAGGTGCTTGGTTAACAGGTATTACAATAAGTATTTTGCTAGCAATTGCTGCCCTCTATGAAATCATTGAATGGCTAAGTACAAAAATTTCAAAAGGAAGTAACACTGCTAAAGATTTTGTAGGGATGCAGGGAGATCCATGGGATGCACAATGGGACATGTTTTCTGCCTTCATTGGAACCGTTTTAGCTTTACTGTTATTTACAAAATTCCACGATAAATTATTGAAAAGACAGGCAAAGTAAATGATGATAAACAAATTTTCTCTGGAGCAAGCATAGCATATCTAATATGAACCATTCGAAAGGTGGTATTCTATGTACTATGCAAATGTTGGTCAGCAATCGCCCCATACATCTCGCGTGATTGAGGTCACCGGAAATGGAAAAGTAATGGCTACTCCAAACTATGTTCAAATTCAACTAGAAGTCCAGACAAGAGGGAAAAATGTACAAGAGGCACAGCAGGAAAATGCAATAATTATGAATCGTGTCATCCAACCTCTTTTAGCTCTCCATATCCCAAGAGAAAATATTCAAACAGCTTTCTATACTATTTCACCACTTTATGATTATGAGAACGGCAAACAGATTTTTAATGGCTACGAAGTAACAAATGCTATTACCGTTAAAGTAACAGATACGAGCCAAATTGGTAAAATTATTGATACAACTGTAGAAAATGGCGCAAATCGGATTTCCTCTATCCAATTCAACATCGACAATGTAGATGCCTATTATCAACAAGCTCTCAGTTTAGCCCTTCATAATGCTCAAATGAAGGCTAAAACAATTGCAGAGACGATGCATTTGCCTTTACAACCACAACCAATTGAAATAGTTGAGGAACATGAAAGTGCACCTGTCCTGTATAGATCAATGGCGATGGCTGATTCCAAAATTTCTACACCTATTGAACAAGGTCAAATAGCCATTAATGCGACTGTTCGAGTGAAATTTCAATATTAAGTTGTATAATTCTAAAGCGAAAACTCCTCTCTTAATTTGTCTCGACAACAATTACGATACGTGAGTTTTCGCTTTTCTTTTTTTAATTGAATGTAAGATTATTGAATTTATAGAAAAGTAACCATAATTTTTGATGAAGAACCTAAAAAAAAACATTTTTTCGAGAGGATTTAAAACAATGGCACTCTCATTCCATATTTAATCTAATGGCAACATAGCGTTGCGGACTTGATACTATTGGTTTCGTTTGCAACAGCAGTAAATTTGGTATGGTGATGATATCAAATATGAAAGGAATGATAAAAATGCAAATTAGCAAATCGATTTTAGATTATCGGAAAAGTAATAATTTAAGCCAAGAACAATTGGCTAATAAAATCGGTGTTACTAGACAAGCCATTTCAAAATGGGAGCAAAAAAAAGGTGCTCCAGATATTGAAAATTTAATTTTATTAAGCGATGAAATGAATATTAGTCTAGATAATTTGATTAAAGGTAATAGCAATATAAAAAAGCAAATCGTGAATAATGAAAAAGCAGTAAAGTTTCATTTTCTAGTAATCTTATTTTTAGTTGCTATTGTAATTTATATAGCGTATTTTGCACTTGTACACGATATTTTTATGATTGGATTTTTAATTGCAACGCTCTTTATGCTAGGTATTGAACTTTATGTTTATATGAGGAAATATTCGATTAGTTAAATTTAACCTAACAAAATCCCAAGGAAAAGTGACCTACCTACTTTCCCTTGGGATTCATCCACACAAGCCTATACATATGGAAATCAAGAACAGTCCGCTTACATGACTATGAATTATTCAGGATCAAATGTACTTTTTTTCTAAACATACATTGAATATAAGTTGATCTTCGTTCCGAATGGGCGACTCCTTGGGTATCAGCGTCACAGATGATACCCTGGATCGTAGCTAAGGCTATTTATAGCAAAATAAATTTTATCATTCCCATATATGCTCTAGACTCACTTCATAATCCTTAACACTTAGCTGAAAAACATCTGGGTTACTTAGGTGTGTCCAAACTTGAAAATCAACATCACTATTATAATGTTTCAACAGTAAGGTTATTATATTTCCATGACTAACGATAATTGTATGTTCGACGTCACTTTTTAAAGTTTCCTCAACTACGTGAACGATCCGTTTCATTGCTTCGTTACTCGACTCTCCGCCTTCGAATTTCAGCTCCATATTGGTAAAAGTTGCTTGAAGTTTTTCATACCAATCAGGCAAATCTGTAGTGCTTAAAATGCGTTCTGAAAGGCGTTCATCGATTTCAATTTCTATATTTCCCCTATTACTCAGCGGCTCTATAGTTTGAATTGCGCGTGAAAAGGGACTGGCAATGATTCGATCAATTTTTTTGTCAGCGAAAAAATCAGCTAAATCTTCTGCCTGATGAAAGCCTTCTTCTGTTAAAGAAGCAGCTGACGATTGTCCTTGAGCTTCACAATGTCTGATTATATAAATACACTTAACCATTTAAACCTCCTAGAGAAAATATGGAGAACCAACATCATTGTTATTAACTACAATATCTGCATTTTCTTGAGGGCTATGCTCATTTAAATAAAGGCTTGAGGCAGCATGATATCTGTTCAAAAACATCGCCTCTGCTTTTTCATAGCTTCCGAATGCAATCGTTTCCCGTTTTGCTCCCCTTTTTCTGGCTAACTCAAAATCTGTCTGTACGAAAATTTTATAATCGAATAAATGTATTAGTTCTTTTTTCAATAAAAATGTTCCATCAACAATGAAAATCGTATCGTCTGTTGCAAGCTGTTGTTCAGGGTTTACATATTCATCTTTTTCTAAATCTAATGAAACGATCTGATACTGACGATTTCCATTTTCCCCTAAAGGAATTAGCAGTTTTTCTTTAAATGCTTGATAATCGTGTGCATCTTCATAATACCCGATTGCTGAATCCTTTCCTTGTCGATAGCGAATCGCTCTTGGATTATGAAAATTGTCAATGCTTGTTCGTACTACTTCCTTTTTTCTTCGACGAAGCTCTTCAGCAAGTTCATTGGCAAGAGTTGTTTTCCCTGAAGCTGTTATTCCACTAATTGCTACTCTAATGGGATGTTGAAGTTGTAAATCTATAATATTATTGGCTACTTCTGAAATAAGTTCTTGTCTTAACATTTCTCATTGACCTCATAGATTTTAGTTTACGATTATTATACCTTCTTTACTAATTAGTTCCAATTTATTCAACGCGTCACCAATCTTGCCTTTCTTTAATTGCTCCGTATGTTCTTCTTCCTGATAACCTTCTAAATCAACGTTTATGTCAGATGATTCACTGCTCGCCATAAGCTCTAATGAGTTCGGTGCCTCTTTGTATGATATTGTAATATCTCCTGAAGCAGTCTCTACAAATAATACTTTTCCTGCGATGATTTCTTTCATAAAAACTTCACCGCTAGTCGAAGTAATTTTCGTTTTCGGACTGTTGACTCTAGTCATATAGCTATCACCATTCGTAGCGGCAATCGTTAACTCATTCACGGTGCTATCCATCATTTTCAATTCCCCATCCTTCGATGTAATTTCACCTTTATCAGCCGATAATCCCTTAATGATTTTAGAGCCAGAATCCGTTGAAATCGACAGTTCTTCTGTTTCAATGTTGTTAATTTTGATATCACCATAGCTGTTTTTTATGGCAATCTTATTCGCAGCATTTTTAGGAACAGAAATGTGAATAGTACCTTTTTTTCCAAAGCTAAAGTTTTTCATAACGCCTTCATCAGTGTCTTGTTGATCTACTACAATTTTATTTCCGTCTTTCTTAATTTCAACAGGATTGCTTTCCTGCTTTTCTTGTAGCTTACCTTCAATTTCAACTGTTAATTTTTCAGATTCTGTATTTTCTAATGCTATATCCCAAGACTCACTGGTTATTTCTAGTTCTTCAATTTGCTGAGCATCAAAGGACTGTTGTTCATTAATGCCCTTTTCTTCATTTGTTTTAAAGGTGAATATAATGCCCCCTATCGCAATAACGAATACCAGAGCTATGATTGCTTTTTTCACTTTACATCCTCATTTCTTATCTCAATTATGCCTCGGTATCATTGCGTTCGGAGGCTTTAACTTCTTTCAGCTTCTTCTAAATTAAATCTACTTTATCGACCTTATAATAAGACAGATAGCCAATAATAAGCCCTAATAGACACATAATCATTGGAACACCAATAAATTGAAATAAACTGGTAGATGTATCCCCATTTGAAACCGTTGCATTAATCAAAAATCCAATTAAGACAGCTGACGTAATTGTCGCAGCAGTTGATTTTTTGCGCATCCCAAAGTACAAAGGAATTAGGCTTACCCCAGCAATCATAAAACCATTGATAAAAGTAGAAGGAATTGTAGCTACCATCTCCTGCATCTCAACAGGCGTTTCAAACAAGTTCATCATTGGATTTAAGAAATAAACAGTGATATTGATCATAAAGGTTGCAATGATAATGCTAAAGAAACAAAATCCGAAAACTAGCGACAGCTTAGCAAGAATAATCTTTTTCCTTTTTAATGGATACGTAAATAATAATTGGACCGTCTTATTTTTATATTCGTCAATGACTAAACGAGATAAAATCACACTCGAAAAAATGATAAAAACAATTCGAATGAAAATATTTGTTAACGACATAAAATCTGTATAATCCTGAAACACCTGTTCATCTCCAGAACCCAAGGCCATAAGCGTAACTGCCGCAAAAATTCCAACAATACAAATGATTAAGCCTTTAAAATAGCTAGCTATACAATTCTTTTTCCATTCAAGCCTTAATAGTTTAAGCAATTTGATTCCCTCCATTAATAAGATTTAGGAAATACTCTTCTAAATGCTGTTGCTGTTTTTCAATTCCATTGACAACAATGTCATTTAAAATAAGTTCTTTATTAATTTGAGATTGAGAAATGTCATGTTCAAAAATTCGAATACAATGCTGATTCACAATTTCATATTTTCGAATACCTAATTTGTTCTCTAGCACATGAACCGTTTTTTTCAAATCGTCTATTTTAATCTCCAAGTACTCCATGTTTTCTTTTCGAATATCCTCCATTTTTACTTCCTTTAATAGTTTTCCATGATGGAGGATGCCAATTGTATCTGCTATTGATTCAATTTCTGCCACGATATGACTTGATATTAAAATAGTGATTCCATACTCTTCTTTTAAAAGCATTAAAAGTTCGCGTATATCTTTAATGCCTATAGGATCAAGACCATTAATCGGCTCATCAAGAATCAGAATCTCTGGTTTCGTAACAATTGCACGTGCAATGCCTAATCTTTGCTTCATTCCTAGCGAAAATTCATGGATTTTTTTATTTTCTACTCCACTCAGACCCACAATATCTAGTGCCTCTTTAACAGCCCCTTTTTCATAAACACCAACATACTCACAGTGAAGCTCTAAATTCTCCTTTGCTGTCAGCCTTTCATAAAACTCTGGATACTCAATAATGCTGCCTATTTTGTTTAAATATTGATAGGAAGTTTTAGCGATTGGATGATTAAAAATCTTTATTTCACCTGAAGTTGGTTTTACCAAGTTTAAAATCATCTTCATAATCGTCGTTTTGCCAGCCCCATTCGGACCTAAAAATCCATAAATCTCTCCCTTCTTAACGTTCATATTGACATGCGAGACAGTTTCGACACCTTTAAAGCTCTTACTTAATTGCTGTATTTGAATAACGGTTTCCATGTTATTAACTCCTAACTTTAATTCGTTACACTAAGCTTAATAAACGAAAGTAAAAACAAAGTAAACTCGATGGAAAATGACAGTAATTTTTCAGGAGAGTAAAGATATATAACATAGAAGCTGTTATGATGAAATTGAAAAGAGGGATAAAAATGGAATCTGCAAAAATCCTAATCGTAGATGATGAAATTGGTATTCTAAAATTATTAGAAATTACACTTAGAAAAGAACACTTCACTAATATTGAAACTGCTTCTTCAGGTAAGGATACATTACAGCTTGTGAAATCCAATGCATACGATATTATTTTGCTCGATATCATGCTACCTGATATAAGTGGCTTTGAGCTCTGTACGGAAATACGAAAGCATACGAATACACCTATCATTTTTGTTAGTGCACGTTCTACAGACTTTGATAAATTAACGGGATTAGGAATTGGTGGAGATGATTATATTACAAAACCTTTCAACCCTTTAGAGGTTGTCGCTCGAATAAAAGTCATGCTCCGCCGTCAAAAAATGTATGAAAGTTCTCAGCAACAGCAAAGTACAAAGTTCGAATTCGGATATTTTACTCTTAATCCTGAATCTGCAACATTGATTGTTAACAATCAGCTCGTCGAATGTACAGCTAAGGAGCTAGAGCTACTACACTTCTTTTGTAAAAATCCTAATCGTATTTTCACAACTACACAGCTCTACGAATTTGTTTGGGGAAATGACGTTTATGGTGAGGAGAAAACCGTTACGATCCATATTTCGAAGCTCAGGAAGAAGCTTGGAGATGATACGCGTAACCCTAAAATCATTGTAAACTTACGTGGAATCGGTTATAAATTCATTCCACCAAAAGAGGATTCACTATGCGAATAAGTACTCGATTTATGTTTCACCTCGCACTGGGGATTATTTTGTGGATACTTGCATCAGGTCTTTGCATTTTGATTGGTTTAGAAGGAATCCTTCCTCTAATTAATAAATCTCTTAATGAAGATTCTGAGAATATTATTGTACTTTGGATTTTCGGGTTCAGTACGATAGCTTGTATCGGAGCATTCGGATGGTATTTCGGGGGTCCTCTTGGATTTATCATGACATGGATTCATCAGCTTTCACAAGAGAATTACGAAAAGCCTAAGGGATTCTCTAAAATCTATACTCGAAAAGGCAAGCTTCGTATGCGATATCTTTTATATCAAGAGGTACTTCAACATTTACAAAGCTTATCTTTCAAATTACAAGCAGCAGAAATAGAACGAGAAAAAGTAGAACAAGCTAAACAAGAATGGATTGCGGGCATTTCACATGATTTAAAAACACCCTTAACCTATGTTACAGGCTACACTACTCTTTTATTGAACAATCAATACGAATGGTCTAAAGACGAAGCCCATTCCTTCATTCAGGAAATTGCAGATAAAGGCAAGCATATGGAAGAACTTATTCAAGATTTAAGTCTCGTTATTCAGCTAAATCGCGCTGATGGCTACTTACCTTTACATAAAGAAAATCTAGATATAGTTGAATTTACTAAACGAGTTGTTGCCAATATTAGCAATAACCCACAAGCTAATGACTATAGGCTTCATTTTGAGACGGATATTTCGTTACTAAACGTTGAATTTGATGTTAAATTCATGCAACGGATTTTACAAAACATTCTTATGAATTCAATTATCCACAATCCACCTAACACAGATATTTATACACAGATTTTCGGTAGAGCCGAGCATGTAGAAATCCACATTGTGGATAACGGTGTGGGTATGTCTCAACACATGGTAGAAAATATATTCCAACAATATTATCGTGGAACTACAACAGATTCATCTTCTGAGGGTACTGGGCTGGGCATGGCAATCGTTTATAAACTCGTTCACGCTCATAAAGGTACTATCTCTATTGAAAGCGAGCTGACTAAAGGAACTACATTTACTATTACATTACCTAAAAAATAGAAACCCCACATCTTAAACGCTAACATCTAAGAGGATTGCTCGTGCCCACAGCAATTCTAATAACTACTTTTAATTGGAACAAAGACTGGAGCAATAATCATTCATGAAAATTATGTGCAAGACATATATTTAGACATCATAAATTGGTTCAATAAGGAGGATTCCATGCAATCTGAAAAATTGCGACTAAAAAAGATTCAACATCTTGCCTACGAAATCATGGATGAGATGAACAAAGGTAATGAGGGCACACAAGTGGAAGCATTAATCCCTATTATTGATAATTTATCTCGTGCAATTGGTGATTTAACGGATTCCTATGGAAAGTATTCATTAGATTATGTAGAGGAAAAAGTGAAAAATGCTCATGCGCTTTTATTTAACAAGGAAAAAGTGGATGTCTATTTATAAAAATATGGGGAAATTTCCTGCAGCGGGAGCGTAACGGCAGCGACAAAAATCTTTAATAGCTGCAGTTTTGAGATTTGTCGAGAACTTTTGATTGTTTATCGACCAACTTTCATAAAATATCGACATCTACCTTCAATGCAACATTCTCTGACCGCACTGATAATTTACGTCGTTTATGACATAAGCATATTTTTTTACGCAAAATTTAAAAACTCAACATCAAAAAGCGCGAGAAATCAACGTTTCTAAATTGATTTCTCACGCTTTTTAAAGTTTTGACCAGTTTTGTCCCAGCCACTTAAAAAATTTAATGCGTTTCAGGATTAAATGTTTTACAATCTGTTTCTTCACTATTAGAAGCTTGCTGTCCCTTTTGACTTACAACATAAATTTTTTCTGCAGTACATTTGTTTCCAGAGTCCCAAAATGTACAGTTATTGACTTCACAAAGAATTTCTTGTGCCATCGTTTTCACACCTCCTCTTTTGTTATCATTAACAAAATCGAGGTAATCAATACTTCTTAATAGCAGGTTAATCCGTAAATGGGTTCTATTGTAATTAAACGGATCATCTCCATAACGCTTGGTTGATTTCGCCTTGGCCTAATTGCGTCCGGAGGATCTATCTTCATTCAGTCGGTGTTCGGACACCCATTGAATAAGTATATTTTCAAAGCAAAATTAAAAATTTCACATCAGAAAAGCCCGAGAAATCAACGTTTCTAAAATTGATTTTTCGCGCTTTTTTAGGTTTTGATCGGTTCTTTTGATTGCTTCAACAAAACCACCTCCTTTTATAATTACTTCACACTTTTTAAAATTGCACTATTCAGAATTTTTGTGATGTGATAGTTTTAAAGAAAGAGGTGAGTTTATGGTTTCGTATTTCCCTATTTTCCTCACTATTATTTTTGTTATTTTTCAAAGTTATTTTTGTAAGTATGGGAAGTTCATGTACACTATAGTTTTAGCTATTTCTTTTACGGTTCTGATAAGAGTTTTCTTTTTGGAATATAGTCTTTTGGTTTTTTTGTTGCTGGGGAATTTCTTTTTTTACTTAATGGTGGTTGTAACGTATTTTACAAAAATAAAGTACTAATAATCAGTGGAGATGAAGAAAACCCCCACTGATTAAAATTACACTTTATACAGCTTTTCGTTGGAAATATAAATATCCTCCGAGGAAAAACAGTAAGAACCCTCCTCCTACAACTGTTAATAATTGATCCCAAGGCACAAAGAATACCTCACCTGCCTCGCCTCCTACATTCATCATTAAGAAGGGCTGACCCCATGGATAGTAAGGCCCAAAACGTTCAGAATTGACTGCTAAGATAGAAGGTAAAGTAAAAATAACGTTTACTGCAAATGGAGCAGCAAAGCTTTTAAACATAACTGACGTCCACAGCTGCAACGCGACTAATGGCCATGTTGCTACCCACCCTCCAAAAATACTTTTCCATACAATTTCCATCGGGAAAGGATCTGTGTAGCCCTTTATAAGACCTACTGCATATATAGAACATAAATATAGTATCTGCATCGCCATCACAAGGAGTATAATTAATACATACTTTGCAACAAATACTTTCCCTCTTGTAACAGGTAATGCTAAAAGTTGTTTCCAGCCACCAGATTGATGTTCATATCTACAAATAACACTCGCAAATACTCCTGAAATTAAAGGCAGGAATAATAATGCATATGTTAAATTCATGGAAATTAAAGAGACGTACCATTCATTAATTTCAGAACCTACTAAATTATTATTAGTGTTTGATGCTAATCCTATAAAAAGTCCAATTATAGGTCCTGTCAAAATTAATGGCACCATTTTAGATTTTCGCAATTTAAACCATTCAGCGCTCAGTATAGATCCCATTACTTTACATCCCTTCTAGCAAAATCGATCGTTCCGATAATATACAGTACAATACCAATGCCTATTCCAAGCATGACATTAATAATCGGCTCATCCCATTGGTTCATTAACGATGGCCATTTCCAAATCATCCAATCAGGTAAAAAATATGATGAGTAGGCAAAAATCACGCCAAAAATACCTACTGTTATTGGTATCCCCTGATTATGACAAACACTTGCAATCCAAAGTTGAAGTGCCAATATTGGCAACGCAGCAAAATATGGATAATAACTAAATTTAGCAATTTCCCCAAATGGTATGCTATCGCCTAAATCTAAAAACATTCCATAAGCCATCGTAACTAACATTAACAACGTGGAAGACAAAAACAATAAAATGGCTAGCACTGTGAATTTCGATAAATACACCGTTAATTTTGAGACAGGTAATGCAATTAATTGCTTCCAAGCATTTGTTTCATTTTCAATGCTCGCCATAAACGAAGTTAAAATGGCAATCCCTAGGACAATCGCAAGCGGTGTAAATGAATGAACGTTTAATAAATAGTAGCCCCAATCGTCTTCACTTTGCTCTAACAAATAGTCCTTCCTTACACCGTAATTCACCATTTGCATTGCAACAACGCCTAAGGGTCCTAAAGCTGTTAAAAACCATAATCCTTTGCGTTTAATTTTCAAAAAGTCAGAAGTTAACAGTTTTCCTATCATAGCGCTTGCTCTCCTGCTGTCATTTGAAGGAAAATCTCTTCTAATGATCGTTTCTCTTCCTCTACTCGGTATACCGAAATGCCTTCTTGTACGAGGATTTGTACAATATGTGCTACTTTTTCATCTGAGCATTCATCTAATAAAATGAACCCATCTTTATGTTCGGCTTTGATGCCATTTGCTACTAGTGATCGCCAACCCTTTTCATCATTGCTCACCTTAATTAATACCTTTGGCTGAGCAAATCTACGCATTGCCTCAATTGAATCTTGGAAAATCATTTTACCCTTCGTAACGATACCCACTTGTGTAGCCATTTGATCGATTTCAGATAGTAGATGACTTGAAATAATAATCGTCATTCCATATTCCGAAGGCAGTCGCTTAATTAAATTACGGATTTCAATAATCCCTGATGGATCAAGACCATTCGTTGGTTCATCTAAAATAAGTAATTCAGGGTTGTGTAATAAGGATGCAGCAATACCTAAACGCTGCTTCATCCCAAGAGAAAAACCCTTTACTTTTTTATTGGCAACATCCTTTAAACGAACAATTTCTAATACTTCATCGATACGTGATTTCGGTACACCTAAAATTTTTCTTAACGCTTCTAAATTTTCATAGGCTGTTAAATGTGGATAATAGGAAGGGTTCTCTACCAATGAACCAACCTTTGCTAAAATATTAATTCGTTCCTTCGTTATATCTTTTTGGAAGATTTTAATTGTCCCAGAAGATGGCTTCATTAACCCAAGAAGCATACGAATAGTCGTCGTTTTCCCCGCTCCATTCGGTCCTAAAAATCCATATATTTCACCTTTACGTATTTTTAAATTTATATTGGATACAGCTTGCTCTTTACCAAAACTCTTTGATAAATTTTCTGTTTGTACGATATATTCCATTGTCCTCACCTCTGTCATTATCATAAGTAATGAAGGTTAAAAGTAGGTAAGGTTCAAGTTTAAGTTTTGTTTAAAAAAGTCGATGTCTGTCTCATCATCAAAAGTTAGGGATGACATTTGTTAAAACTTACGCCATGTAAAAAAGCTGATCTTCGTTATGTGTAGGTGTCTGTGCGGATTATCACCTTGAACAAAAAAATAGCATGCCATTAGCTTTGCTGGCATACTATTTTGGACGATCACTCCAAGTACGAAAAGTGGCTGGGACAACACTGGTCAAAACTTTAAAAGCACGATAAATCAATTTGAAAATTATGCTTATGTCATAAGCGACGTAAATTATCAGTGCGGTCATAGAGTGTTGCATGAAGGTAAATGTCGATATTTTTCAAAAGTTGGGTGATAAATAAAAAAAGTTGGTCGATAAACAATCAAAAGTTCTCGACAAATCTCAAAACTGCAGCTCATGAAAGATTTTTGTCGCTGCAGAAAAATGAGGTTTTGTCCCAGCCTCCGGAATATTCTATTTGTAGTGTTTAATGATTATTTTTGTACCGAATTCGTTTGACTCAATTCCCCAGTCTAAATCCATGCCCTTTACCATGATATCAACTATGGATAAGCCGATGCCCGCACCTTTTGCATTAGATTCATTTTTCATGCCGTTTCCGTGATCCTTAATGATAAATGCATCATAGTGCTCCGTCGATTTGGTTTCCACGCCAATATATTTCCCGCTATTCGCATGGCGTAATACATTTTGAAATAAATTATCAAATATACGCCCAAGCCAAATCGGATCAACTTGCCATTCATTTTTCTCAAATGGATGTACCTCAATATCGATTTCAAAGCCTTCCTTTTCGAATACCGGATACCACGTGGTCATTTGCTCACGTACAAATCGTATAACGTTGATTTCTTTTTGCTCAAATTTATATTTACTAGCCATTAGTAAAGTATAGGACATTAAATTTTCTATTAAAGCATCGATATTTACAATCGATATTTCCATTGCTTTAATGGCCTGTTGCCCCTCTTCTGATAATTCCTCTTTGCTAATTGAATAAGATTGCGCCCTAATTTTCGTTAACGGGGTACGTAGGTCATGTGATAGATTAGCAATCAACTCTCGGCGTAGCTGTTCTTCCTTCTGCTCACGATTTTTACTCTCCCTAAGCTCACACACCATTCGGTTAAAGCTTTGTTCTAGCTGACCGATCTCGTCCTTCTTTTTGACCTTCGTTTCAATAGGTAAAGCGTCTACATCACGGATTTCCATCGCTTCTTGAAGGTGCAATAGTCTTTTCCGAATCCCTCTGAAAAATAAAAAGGAAACTACAATGAAAAATAAAATAATGGCAATAACACCCAATAATATAATGGCACCATATTTTTCATAAACATTCACAAGTGGTGGTTTAAATAATTCTTTTGGCATTTCAAAAACAATAAATCCATTGGACTCGTCATCTCCTAAAAAAGCGATAACTGTAAACGGATCACCACCATAACGCTCTTTAATAAATTTTGTAGTATACGCTGGTGTCCATTTTGATGGAATCTGTTCCTCCACATTCACTTTTGTGAGTAAAGTTCCATCCTCACTTACCCAAAACATAGAAGCTTTTGGATATTGCTTCTGCCAATCCTCAAAACGTTGAGTAATTGTTTCCTCTGTAATGATTTTTATACTTTTAGCTTCCGCATGCCATTTTTCCTCTATTTCGCTTTCCCTGAGAACTTCACTTGAAAAATCAGTTTTTCCTATTCCAAACACAAAAGCAGCAATAGCAAAGTATGATAATTGAACAATAGAGATGGCTAAAAAAATAATCAACATATACTTAGCTAATAATGATCGGAAAAATTTCATAGTTTCACCCTATATCCAATACCACGAATGGTTTCAATAATTGTCGGCTTCGCTGGATCTATTTCTATTTTTTCTCTTAAGTATCGAATATGCACCATTAATGTCTTATCGCCTTCTATGTAGCTTTCACCCCAGACACCCTCATAAAGCTGTTCCTTTGTAAGAATTTGATTTAAATGGCGAATAAAATATTGAAATAAATAGAACTGCTTGCCTGTTAATTGAACCTCTTCATCTGTCTGTGTGTTCATGATTCGCATTTCTTTCGTATAAATTTTAAGGTGTTGAAGATCCAGTACATCGTCATTCTTTTGATATCTTCTTAGCAATACTTCAACGCGCGCTACAAGTTCATCGGGATGAAATGGCTTTGTTAAATAGTCATCAGCGAAATTAAGCCCCTCTATTTTATCCTCTACAGCAGTACGTGCTGACAACATTAAAATAGGGATGTCTTTATTTTCTCGCTTAATTCTTTTGCCAATTGAAAAGCCATCTAATCCAGGCAGCATCACATCCAATATAGCGATATCCTTAAAAGCTATGTGTTGGTCGACCTCTTCACCAGATTCTAGCCATGTAACCTCATAGCCTCTTTCTGTTAAATCCTTCGTCACCCATTGGCCAATATCTTTTTCGTCTTCTATGTACAATATACGATACAATGTTACTCCCCCTAATCTATGTATTCATATAGCCCTAAAAATAACGTTATACTAAAAAACCATATTTTGCATTATTTAGTTGCAAAAATTTATGTAACAGTTCTTCTGACCATCTCTCCCATCTCATTGCCAATAAGTTTGCGTTTTTTACTCATGTGCTCTTTCAGATTGAATAATAAACTTGACGTACTGATGGAATGAAAGGAGCAAAAAAGATGAATACATTAGTATCCGCAAAAAATGTAACGAAAATTTATAACAAACATCAATTACCTGGACTCAATAAAGTATCTTTTGACATTCAAACTGGTGAATTTGTTGGCATTATGGGGGCATCCGGATCAGGAAAAACGACATTATTAAATATTCTATCAACGATTGATACGCCTACAGATGGTGAAATTTTAATTGATGGTGTTGATATAAAAACACTCAATGATAACCAATCTGCTGATTTTAGAAAGGATCATTTAGGCTTTATTTTTCAGGAGTATTTTTTGCTCGATAGTTTATCCGTAAAGGAAAATATTGCAGTACCCCTTACTTTATTGCACAAATCTCCAGAAGAAATAGATTCAACGATAAACAATTTAGCAAAGCGTTTTGGGATATTCGAACAATTATCAAAGTACCCTAGTCAGCTGTCTGGAGGGCAAAAGCAAAGGGTTGCCGCAGCCAGAGCAATTGCGAAACAGCCAAGTATTTTATTTGCTGATGAACCAACAGGCGCATTAGATTCACACTCTGCAACTGAGTTACTTCAAAAGTTAAGAGAAGTAAATGAGGAACTTCATACGACTATTTTAATGGTAACTCATGATGCTTATGCAGCAAGTTTTTCAAGTAGAATTCTGCTATTTAAAGACGGAAATATACTAAAGGAATTAAAAAGAAACAATCAAACTAGAAAACAATTTTTTGAAGAAATATTAAAGGAAATCTCTAAATAAAGACTAATAGGGTGAAAGGAATGCATCATGGTGGGATTATTAACAATTGCAAAAAAGAATCTGAAGAATAATTTTTCCTTCTATTCGTTCTATTTCGTTTCTGTAGCCTTTGTGCTGACGGTGTTCTTCTCTTTTATTTCATTTTCCATGAACAGTATTGTTTTGGAGAAGATTTCGTCAGACGGAAGAGTAGAAACAATGTCAAGAGTAGTAGCAATGTTTGTTATGGCATTTGTATTATTCTATATGTCCTATTCTAATACCTTCTTTATGAAAAAAAGAACAAAAGAGCTTGGGATTTATTCGCTCCTAGGGTATCGGAAGTCAACGATGGTAAAACTATTAACGCTCGAAAATATTTTAATTTGTTTCGCTGCTTTAATTGTTGGGATCGTTCTCGGTGCTGTTGCTCATAAAGGCATCGTCGGAGCGATTGTCAAATTATTAAAATTACAAATTGAAACTTCCGATATTCCATTCATAAATATAAAAGCTGTTGTATTTACATTTATTTTTATATTCGCTATTTTAACCGTCTTATTTTTATCAAACTGGATAATCCTTCAGAAAAGTTCATTACTGATGTTAGTACGAATGGATAAAAAGGAAGAAAAACAAATAAAAATTAATACAGCCTTCTCGTTTATTGGGCTACTTCTTATTTTGTTCGGTTATTTTTTAGCTCTTGATATTACAAGAGGAACTCAATCGTTGTGGAAAACAATAGGTTTTTCACCTATTGCACTTGTAACACTAGTAAGTGTGATACTAGGTACTATTTTCTTTATTCATTCTTTTTTACCATTCGCTATTCAAAAATTAAAGAAGAGGAAAAGTTGGTTTTATAACGAATCCAATATTATTATCATTCCAAACTTTATTTTTAAAATCCGTTCGATGGCAAAGACTTTAATTTTGTTAACTTTATTAGTTTCAGGAACTTTGGCTCTATTCGGCTCTACTGTCCTGACACTTTACCATCCAGTTGTTGCCACAGAACGTATTATTCCATCCGCAATAGAATTCCCAGTGGAGGACAAACAACTGGCTACTGAGGCCATCAAAATTGCGGAGGATACTGCTGGCAAAGAAAATGTGAAACACAAAGAGACAACTGTTATCCAAATAACATCATCTTCTACTAATTTACCGCAAGAATACAGTATTAAGGAAGAACCAGGATTTGATCTCATTTCCGAATCAGATTATAAGGAACTAATGCGTAACCAGGGAAAAAATGTAGAATTCGAAAATTTAAATGAAAATGAAAGTATTTTAGTAAAATATCGACCTGACAAAAAGAAGCTAGATAAAGGAAATATTTATACCTTAAACGTAACACCTATAAATAGCGTAGATATAAAAGTCATTGATACGACCTTACTTAACCCAATAGGATTTGCCAATAGTGTCGGAACGCTTATTATCTCGGACAAACTTTACAAGGAAGTAAAATCCTTCGGGCTACTAGAAAAGACGATGATGAGCATTAATGGGACTAATATGAGGGAAAATCAAGACGTTTACGAAAACTTAGCTCCTTTATTTAAAAATAACAACTATTTTTCAAGTAGCTACCAAAAAGTAGACTTCCTTATCCAACAAAATAGTTCAACATTCTTACTTATTAGCTTCGTTACAATTATCTTTTTTATTGCAACAGGTAGCATTTTATATTTCCAAAATCTCTCAAATACTATGTCAAAAAAAGATGAGTTTACTATTCTCCAAAGAATGGGCTATAGCAAGAAAAAAGTAAAAAAAATAATTAGTAAAGAAGTTTTTGCGCTATTTAGCATCCCCTATGTACTAGGATTAGCACACAGTATTTTTGCAGTGATCACATACAAAACCGCTTTAATGGACGACTTATTAGGAAAAAACAGCGCTTTTATATTGCCTGTTCTATTCGCTATCATAGTTTTCACTCTTGTATATATCATTTATTATTTGTTAACAAAACGAGCATGTAATAAAATTATTTTCAACGATAAATAGTAAAAAAATACAAATAAAGCTGATGTACATGCATCAGCTTTATCTGTCTGTAATCTAGTAAAGGTATGTGAACGGATGAAAAAGTACTATAAACACAAACAACTTTTTATTTTAGTACATCAACTTTTTTTAATCATTTTTTTATGCCATGAGTTTTTGCAGGAAAATATTATAGGAACAGCAAAGTTACTACCATTAATACTTATAACGATCATGGTTATCTACGGAGCATATATCAGTTTTATAAATATTAAAGAAAATAAAACACTATCGCAATTTTCTAATTTGCTACTCCTTACAGCATGGCAATTTTTACTTTCGCTTAATGGAAACCCCTTTTTTTATACACTAAGCACAGCACTTAGTGTAGTCATTCTATATAGGACTGTACAATTTTTACTCTTATTCTTTTTCCAAGATTCAATCTATATTTATAAAAAAGAAAAAGATTTGATTTTAAAGATTATATGCGTATTAACATTCGTTTCGAAATTGATAAATGATACATTGTTTGCTCTTCTATTTTCATTTCAAATAATTGTAAGTTTCAGTTGCATTATCTTTCTATTTTTGAAGCATCGAAAACGAATTACATTTGTTTTAAAAAATGAAAAAAAGCATTTACTTCAATCCGTTACGATTCTTATTGTTCCCTTTATTGGGTACGCTACGTTGTTTGCAAAAAGCCCTGAACACTTAAGTAATTTAGGATGGTATACAGTCGTTCTTTTACCTTTATTTAGTATTCACGCGATTGCTTTTAAAAACCATAAATTTATGAGGAAATATTTTCTTTTAAAAGAAAATAAAATGGGGCTTATGTTGTTATGTTGCCTTGTTTTCGTTTGTTCACTTGGCGTATTGTTTCAATTCAATATGATTGCTTATTTTATTATACTTCATACGATTTTTTGGTTTGTCTTGCTTTATTTCACCTTGTTATTTCATGACATTAAAACTACAATGCTACATTTTGGTACAGAACAATCTAAAGCATTGCCTGAAAGTTCTTACGTACAGCATCTTGTACAGATCGTTAAAGAAGAAGAGTTGAAAACCTCCTTTTCAAATTATTTACATGATGAAATATTGCAGGATATTTTAGCCGTTAAAAATATGATGAATAAATCTAATAAAGAAGAGATTCGTGAAATAATCGTAAATACACTAGATGACTTAAACCTGTCTATACGTGAACAGATGCAAGAGTATCACCCAACCATCTTAAAAACGCTCACATTAAAAGAAAATTATAGTCATTTAATCGAAATGGTTCAGCAGAAATATGGAAATAAAAATATAGCAATCTCATTTAATTGCCATGATGATTTCTTTTTAGTTGAGCCTTATCATTTAGTTATATATCGAATAGTAAAAGAACTAGTAACCAATGCGTTCAAACATTCTAAATGTACGAATCTGTTTATACAACTTGCACAAGAAAATGACTTAATAGAGCTTATAGTAAAGGATAATGGAATTGGTCAGGTAGGTAATGAAAATTATGATGCTAATGATCATAGAGGATGGGCTTCTATCAAAGAGCAGTTATTTTTACTAAATGGCAACATGTCAATTTCAAAATGCTCTCCTTCTGGCCTATGTATTACTATTGTTATTCCTATGAAAGGAGATGAATCCTATCAATATTTTATTAATAGATGACCACGCTCTGTTTGCTAAAAGTCTTGAGATTGTCTTAGCAGATTCCCCTGAAATAGATCAATTTCATTCATTACAACATATTGAAAATGTTATTTCAGTTATCAATGAGTTTAAACCTGCAATTACGTTAGTAGATATAAATTTAAGTAACATCAGTAGTGAGGACGGACTTAGATTAGCAAAGAGCATTATAGATCATAAATGTTCTACAAAAATAGTCATATTAACAGGGTATGATTTGCCCGTTTATCGGTATGAAGCTCAAAAAATTGGCGTCAGCGGGTTTATTAATAAAAACGTTATGCCTGAAAAGTTACTGCAAACTTTAATGGAAATTAATGAGGGTACTTACTATTTTCCATTACCAACAGACTATATCGAGGAATTGACCGACAGTGAAAAACAAATATTACAATTGCTCTGCGACGGATATAAACGTAAGGAGATTGCATCTAAGTTATTTGCGAGTGAACGTACAATTTCAAACCATATTCAGCATATATTTAATAAGTTAGAGGTGTCTTCCTCGTTAGAAGCTGTAACAAAAGGAATAAAATTAGGCTATATTCAGCCAAATTATTAACAAATGTAAAACAGAGCGTGACCATCACAATGATGAAGTCATGCTCTGAAATGTCACATATATAATTTTACGTAATAATCAACATATCATTATCATCAAACTGCCACATGTCTCCATAGGCAACTTCCCAATAATAGCCGTTTGGATCTTGGAAATAGCCACTATAGCCTCCCCAGAATACGGTTTCGGGTTCCTTCACGATTGTTGCTCCTGCTTCTTTAGCCAAATCAAATACTTGATCGACTTCTTCTTTAGATTTACCGTTATAAGCAAGTGTAATGCCGTTAAAGCCATTGCCAATCGCTGGTGGATTTGCTTCGTTAATATCTTTTACTAAACGGTCAATCGGAAACAAGGAAATTTTTGTTCCTCCATTGTTAAAGAAAATAACATCCGGATTTGTTTCTTCCCCATAAACAATCACTTCAAATCCCAGACCCTCTCGATAAAATCTAAGTGACTCGACCATATCTTTTACACCCAATGTGATTAAATTTAAACGGTTCATCTATCCATCTCCTTTTTAAACGTGTCGATTTTTAATTCTATTTCTAACGTTCAAAACCCTTTGTTTTTATGCAAAACCGTAAGATTATTTCAGATCAAGGAAAGTGGCTGGGACAAAACTGGTCAAAACCTTAAAAAGCACGATAAATCAATTTGGGAAACGTTGATTTCTTGCGTTTTTTGATGTTAAGTTTTTAAATTTTGCGTAAAAAAATATGCTTATGTCATAAGCGACGTAAATTATCAGTGCGGTCAGAGAGTGTTG
>NZ_JARVRU010000089.1:0-37196 GCF_030209535.1 Lysinibacillus sp. fls2-241-R2A-57 | reverse complement strand
GTTTCCTTATAGTGTTGCGGGTTACGCGTGAAAAAGTGACGACGTTGTAGGGCTTAATGAAGTTATTTTACCCTTCAACTGTCGCATTGGTGAAACGTAATTGATGATAATTACAGATTTCATCCTGCCAATTATGCATGGTTTGTAAACAGTCTTGCACTTTAGGATGAAGAATTTCTCGACCTTGCGAAAGCCAGTGTTGAAAACCTTTTTTCGCTTGTTTATACGATGGACTATAATCGTACCAGTCGATAAAAGCCTCTTTCCAATCGTAAACTTGTCGTAAAACAGTGTCATATTGTAGAAGTCATTTTAAAATCCAACTTTCTTCTATCGAAAGTTGGTCATTTCGTTTTCCTAAAATACGAAAATGTTGTTTTAAATCCTTTTTCGCAAAGGGATTCAACCTCTATTGAACAGACTTTCGGACAGCTTGCAGTGCTTCTGTCACGTATCGATTCACATGATACCGATCAGAAATACAGATTGCTGTTGGAAACATTTTTTTAGCGAATGAATGATATGCCTTTACCAAATCCATTACGATGACAATCGGTTTTAATGCGCAAAGTGTCACCTGTTCACTGAAATATGCCTCTAATTCAAGGGTGGTGCGTCCTGGAACAATATCTAAAAATGTGCCATTTCGTAAATCATGTAAACCAGTATTGTAGGTATGCCCCTTGCGAATGGCGAAATCATCAAGTCCAAGTACGAGGTTTTGACAATGAGATGCCTTGTGCAGACAGGCTTGTTGAATACGTGAAGCTTCTTTCTCTTTCCAAACTTTCACAATACGAGTTACCGTTGTCGTAATTTCGCACAGATAAATTACCACAGGACGTGGCGTTCTTAGACTAAGTTCTTCTACTTCAGCGGATGTCTTTTGTACCGAAAGCGTAGTGACAGGTACAGATGTTTGGGTGCCCGCTTAAAAATAACTAAAACCCGCATTCCTCACCACCTAAAGATGTGGGAGTCATCTGTAACTGACGTTGCACTTTCGTTACAAAAAACATTTCTGAATGAAGATAAAAACAAAAAAAGGCAAACGCCAATGTTAATGGGTTGCCTTTCGACTATTATAAATTCGTTATAATACGTGATATATAGAAGGTACGATTTTTACCTAAATCAAATATTTCCTCTGAATGACTTAACTTGATAAGTGGTCGAGTTGGTGCAAATTTATTTACAAACATCACTTCGCCATGTTCCAGATTAGATAGCTCAACTATTGTACCTATAGGAAGATCAGCAACAATATCTATAAGTGCACGAACTACTTTAATATCAAACTTTCCAAACTCAGATTCATTAATCATCTCTATAACTTTAAAAGAAGATTGCTTTGCTCTATAAACTCGCTCACATGTCATTGCATGGAATACATCTGCAACAGCGATAATTTGAGCAAAAGTGGAAATGTTAGCAATTCTTTCGCCCTTTGGATAGCCACTACCATTTAAACGCTCATGGTGCTGGAAAATAGCCTCTTTCATTGTTTCCTTTAAGATTGTTAAATCTTTGACCATATTATAGCTATAAATTGGATGCTTATAAATTTCATCAAACTCCTGCTCTGTTAAGGTTGTTTTTTTATCGCGAATACGCGGATGAACTTTTGCCATTCCACAATCAGCTAATAACCCTCCAATTGCTACTTGAATTGTAATTCCTCTGTCATAGCCTAATTTTTGTGCAATCACTGAAGAAATCAATGCTGTTGCTACACTATGATGGTACAAATAGTCTTTTGGATTTGAATACTCATTTAAATCAAAAATTATCGTACGATCTTCTAAAACCATTTCTACTAATGGCAAAATAATTTTACGTGCTTTCGCAATATCTACCTTTGCGCCAGCTTCCCAATTTTTAAATTCCTTTTTGAATTGCTCAACAGAATTGTCATAGACTCTTTTAAAAGTTGGAATAACCTCTGGTGGAACGACTAATTCTATTTCTTTCATCTCTGATTTTGCCTCTATACCCTCTTTATAAACAGGGACTCTTGAAATATTAAAAGCAAAAAAAACTTGTAAATGATCATAGGAAATTATCGTGTTTTTAAAAATTATTGGATATTGTGTATTAGCAAAAATATCTTCAGAAATTACTTTACCAACACGTAACTCTGAAATTGGGACATGTATAGTTTCCACCCGATTAACACCTCTTCACTATTTCACTTGCTTAAACATAAGGTTGCTTTCATTTTATCATGTAATTCAAAATAATTACTTATTTTTCATATTTTATGCTAAAAAACCGATGAACGGCAACATTAGCTGTCGTCATCGGCCTTTTTATTATTCTTCTACTTGATCATTGTCTGCGTTGTTAAATTCGTCTACTTGATCATTGTCTTCGTCGTTAGATTCTTCTTCTTTTTCAACCTTTGCTACAGTTGCAACAAGCTCCTCATCCCCTAAACGAATTAAACGAACTCCTTGTGTACTACGACCAATTAATGAAATATCATTTACATCCATACGGATTAGCATACCATTAATTGTAATAAGCATTAAATCTTCAGAACCATCGACAGTTTTTACAGCTACCATTGGACCGTTTTTATCAGTGATTTGAATTGTTTTTAATCCTACACCACCACGGCTTTGTAAACGATATTCCTCTTCAGAAGTACGTTTTCCGTAACCTTTTGCAGTAACAACTAAAATTTCCTGTCCTGGTTCTACGATTTCCATACCAACTACTTCGTCACCATCACGAAGTTTAATACCTCGTACACCACCTGCAGTACGGCCCATTGAACGAATATCATCCTCTTGGAAACGTACAAGCATTCCATCACGAGTACCTATAATTACTTGCTTATCGCCATCTGTTAAACGAACAGAAATGAGATCGTCATCTTCTCGTAAACTAATAGCTATTAAGCCGTTTGTCCGGATGTTAGCGAATTGAGATACTGGTGTACGCTTAGTAATACCAGTTTTAGTAGTGAAGATAAAGTACGCATCTTCATCAAATGAACCAACACGGATCATTGCGGTTACTTTCTCACCCTTTTCAATATTGAGTAAGTTAACAATCGGTAATCCTTTCGCTGTACGACCGAATTCAGGGATCTCATAACCTTTTGCTCTAAATACTTTTCCTTTTGAAGTGAAGAATAAAATTGTATCGTGTGTAGATGTATTCATAAGATGCTCTACAAAATCATCTTCATTTGTGCCCATCCCTTGTACACCACGACCGCCACGTTTTTGACTACGATATGTATTCGCAGCTAAACGTTTGATATAACCATTGTGCGTTAAAGTTACGACTGAATTTTCAACTGGGATTAAATCTTCGTCCTCAATCATTTCTAAACCGCCAGAAGTAATTTCAGTACGTCGTTTATCGTTAAAGCGTTCTTTTAGTTCTACTATTTCAGTACGAATAATTTCAACAATTTTAGCTTCATCTGCTAAAATCTCTTTTAATTCAGCAATTAATTTTTGAAGCTCTTGATATTCTGCTTCAATTTTTTCACGCTCTAATCCACTTAAACGAACTAAACGCATATCCAATATCGCTTGCGCTTGACGTTCAGATAAATTGAATCGCTCCATTAGTTGAGGTTTCGCTTCTTCACCACTACGTGAGCCACGAATAATAGCAATAATTTCATCGATATGATCAAGGGCAATACGTAAGCCCTCTAAAATATGTGCACGATCTTCTGCTTTCCTTAATTCAAATTCCGTACGACGACGAATAATAACCTTTTGGTGCTCTAAATAATGATACAACATTTCTTTTAAGCCCATTACTTTAGGCTGACCATTTACTAATGACAGCATATTAATACCGAAGCTCGACTGCATTGCTGTTTGTTTATATAAATTATTTAAAACTACATTGGCATTTGCATCTTTACGGACTTCAATAACTACTCGCATACCACGTCGGTCAGATTCATCACGTAGATTTGTAATACCATCAATTTTTTTATCGCGTACAAGCTCTGCTATTTTTTCAATAAGCTTAGCTTTATTTACTTGGTATGGTAATTCATGAATAAGAATTGTTTCTCTACCATTTGATTTTTGTTCAATCTCTACCTTTGCGCGAATAATGATAGAGCCACGACCTGTTTCGTAAGCACGGCGAATACCACTACGACCTAAAATTAATCCACCAGTTGGGAAATCAGGTCCTGGGATGATTTCCATCAATTCTTCCGTTGTGATAGCTGGATTTTCTGAAAGTGCTATCACTGCATCTATCGTTTCCCCAAGTTGATGTGGCGGAATATTTGTCGCCATACCAACCGCAATTCCTGCTGCTCCATTTACTAATAAGTTTGGATAGCGACTAGGAAGGACAATAGGCTCCTTTTCTGATCCATCATAGTTATCTGTATAGTCAATTGTGTCTTTATTAATATCGCGAAGCATTTCCATTGCAATACGAGACATACGCGATTCTGTATAACGCATCGCCGCCGCTCCGTCACCATCGACAGATCCAAAGTTACCATGACCATCGACTAACATGTAGCGATAGCTGAAGTCTTGCGCCATACGTACCATTGCATCATAAATGGATGAGTCACCATGTGGGTGGTATTTACCCATTACGTCCCCAACAATACGTGCTGATTTTTTGTACGCCTTATCTGCTGTATTCCCTAGCTCTTGCATACCATATAAAATACGGCGATGTACAGGCTTTAAGCCATCTCGTACGTCTGGTAATGCACGAGAAACGATTACACTCATCGCATAATCGAGGAAGGATGTTTCAATTTCTTTTGTTATATTAACTCCTTTAACACCGGAGCGTTCTTGTTCTGACAAAGTGTAGACCTCCTCTCAAGAAAAATTAAATATCTAAATTAGCGTATACTGCATTTTCTTCGATAAATTGACGACGAGGTTCAACTTCATCGCCCATTAAACGCTCAAATGCTTGGTTTGCTTTAATTGCATCATCTAATTCTACTTGTAACAATGTGCGGTGCTCAGGATCCATTGTAGTTTCCCAAAGCTGCTCTGCATTCATTTCTCCAAGACCTTTGTATCGTTGTACATTTGGTTTCGGCATTTTTGGTAGTCGTTCTAAAATTTCTTTTAATGTTTCTTCATCATAGCAATATTCAACATGTTTACCTTGCTTAACTTGATAAAGAGGTGGCTGTGCAATATAAATATAACCTGCCTCTACTAGAGGTCGAAGGAAACGGAAGAAGAATGTTAAAAGTAATGTGCGGATGTGCGCACCATCAACATCGGCATCTGTCATAATAACGATTTTATGATAACGAGCCTTTTCTAAAGTAAACTCTTCACCAATACCTGTACCAAATGCTGTAATCATTGCACGGATCTCTGCATTTGATAAAATTTTATCTAAACGTGCTTTTTCAACGTTAAGGATTTTACCACGTAACGGTAAGATTGCTTGGAAGTGTCGGTCACGTCCCGATTTCGCAGATCCTCCGGCAGAGTCACCCTCAACGATATAAATTTCGCATTCAGATGGATTTGTAGATGAACAGTCAGCTAATTTACCTGGCAAACTCGATACTTCAAGTGCATTTTTACGACGTGTAAATTCACGTGCTTTTTTAGCAGCAACACGTGCACGAGCAGCCATTAAACCTTTTTCTACAACCTTACGAGCAACAGTTGGATTTTCTAACATAAATCGTTCAAAACCATCTGAGAACAAGGAGTTAGTAATTTGGCTAACTTCAGAGTTACCAAGCTTCGTTTTTGTTTGTCCTTCAAATTGTGGATCTGGATGCTTAACCGAAACAATAGCCGTTAAACCTTCTCGAACATCTTCACCAGTAAGATTTGCATCTGACTCTTTTAAAAGTCCATTTTTTCGTGCGTAATCATTAATAACACGTGTTAGAGCAGTTTTAAAACCTGATTCATGTGTACCGCCTTCATACGTATTAATGTTATTAGCAAATGAGAAAATATTAGAAGAGAATCCAGCGTTATATTGCATAGCAATTTCAACTGAAATACCATCCTTTTCTCCAAGAACATCTATCGGATCATGGATTGGCTCTTTAGATTGATTCAAATGCTCTACATAAGAACGAATACCACCTTCATAATGATACGTAGTAGAACGTTCTTCACCTTCGCGTTCATCAGCAATTGTAATTCTAATACCACGATTCAAGTATGCTAATTCTCGAATACGATGCGCTAAAATATCATATTCATAAACAGTCGTTTCTTTAAATATTTCAGGGTCTGCTTTAAAACGTGTAGTTGTACCGTTACGATCTGAATCACCAATAACCTTTAACTCTTGAATAGTTTTCCCACGTTCAAATTTAATCTCATGAATATGACCCTCACGATGAACTTGAACGATTGTCTCAATTGATAAAGCATTTACAACAGATGCCCCTACACCATGTAGACCACCAGATACTTTGTATCCTCCACCGCCGAACTTACCGCCAGCATGTAGTACTGTCATAATAACTTCAACAGCAGGCTTACCCATTTTTTCTTGAATACTTACTGGAATACCACGACCATTGTCTTCTACACGAATCCAATTGTCTTTTTCTATCGTTACTTTTATATCTGTACAAAATCCTGCAAGTGCTTCATCGATACTATTATCAACAATTTCCCATACTAAATGGTGAAGCCCTTTAGAGCTTGTTGAACCAATATACATCCCTGGTCTTTTACGTACCGCTTCTAAACCTTCTAATACCTGTATCTGATCGGCTTCATAAGCCTGATTTTGTAAACCCTCGTTCTCTATAGCCACGGCTTTCATCTACTCCTTCATAACATCATTGTGTGTAAATGAATGAACAGTCAACCGAGCTGACTATTACCATTCTTTTGTAATCTAAAAAACTCCCCGGGCTAACTTTCTTCAATCGCTCCTTGTTTCACGTGAAACAGCTGTGCATGCTCCATCGTTTCATGATGAATTCCATCAACACTTGTAGTCGTAACAAAGGTTTGAACTTCACCTTGAATGGTATTTAATAAATGCGATTGGCGATAATCGTCGAGTTCCGACAATACATCATCTAAAAGTAGTATGGGTGTTTCATTTGTTTCTTGTTTAATTAACTCGATTTCAGCAAGTTTTAATGAAAGAGCGGTTGTACGTTGCTGTCCTTGTGAGCCGTATGTCTGAACATCATAGCCGTTTACTAAAAACTGCAAATCATCTCGATGTGGACCAACTAGTGTTACACCCCGATCAAATTCGCGCTCCTTAACTTCTATTAGCTTTTTATGCAAGAAGCCTTCAATTTCACTAGAAGTATGTTCTTTTTCAATACCAGCTACAGTGCGGTATTTAATAACCAACGTTTCCTTCCCTTGTGAAATACCTGCATGAATTGGCTCTGCCCACTCTTGCAATAAATCCATAAATTGAAATCTTTTGCGAATAATTTGGGTAGCTGCGTGAATATATTGTTCATTATAAACCTCGTACATCACGTCATTTGACATCATTTTACCTTGATTCATTTTTAAAAAATGGTTACGTTGCTTTAAAATTTTTTGAAAGGTTAATAAATCATGTAAATAAACAGGCGAAATTTGCCCAATCTCCATATCAATAAAACGTCGTCGTATTTGCGGACTCCCTTTTACAACATTTAAATCTTCGGGTGCAAACATAACGACATTCATTTGGCCAATATAATGACTGAGGCGACTTTGTTCTATATGATTTATCTTACCCTTTTTGCCTTTTTTCGTAATCGTAAGCTCAATTGGTAAAATACCATGCCTTTTTTGAACGGCCCCTTCTATTTTACCATAGTCTGAATCCCAACGTATTAATTCTTTATCGTTCGTCGTTCGATGGGATTTAGCCATCGCCAATACGTAAATAGATTCCATAACATTTGTTTTTCCTTGAGCATTTTCACCAATGAAAACATTAATTTTTGGAGAGAAATTTAAAGCTAAGGCATCATAGTTACGGTAATTTGTAAGTTTTAACTGCTCTATATGCATAATCTACTGTCCAGTGGGTCCAACGATTCGAAATCGACCACATCCAGGAATATTTACAATATCTCCGTTACGTAATTTACGACCGCGTCGATCATCCACTTCTCCATTTACATATACATCATTTTCGTGTAAAAACCACTTGGCCATGCCACCAGAGCTAATTGCATCGGTCATTTTTAAAAGCTGTCCTAACGTGACAAATTCTTCATCAATTTTAATGTCCTTCATAGCTATGTTTCCCTCCAAATACAGATTGTCTATCTCTCTATCATACCTAAAAATTCGTCATAAGTAAAAAAAGATAGCCGCAATTAGCGACTATCAGAATGTTTTTTAAAGCCATTAGAGCTTAAAATTATGGAGTTTTATTCTCTCCAACAAAAATTGTTTAACTTCAGATGTGTTGATTAACCATTTTTATACATTCGAATTAGTTCGAAGAGGCTGATTTCCTCTATGGGCTACTCACTTTCCAGCGGGTGTCCAAACATCTACCGAGGCATAACCGATTTTCTAATACGTACGTACAGGTAAAATCAACTGTAAAATAGCATCATCATGAACAGAGCGTAAAATAAACGGTCTCATTGCGCCTGTGAATTGAATGACTACATCTTGACCATCTATTGCTTTTAATGCTTCCATCATGTATTTCGCACTAAAAGAAATCTTTAAGTTCTCCCCTTCTAATGACTCGACAGGGATTTCCTCTTGTACTTTACCGATCTCTGGAGAATTAGAAGAAACTTCAACAGCTTGATTATCTAAAATTTCGAAACGCACAACGTTATTACGATCGCCACGAGCAACAAGAGATGCACGATCGATTGCTTGTAATAATGATTTACCATTAATCGTTAGATTTGTTTGATACTCTTCTGGAATTAAACGTGTTGTGTCTGGGTAATTACCTTCAAGTAAACGAGAGAAGAATAATACTTCACCAGTTTTAAATAACACTTGCTGACTTGTAATAACAATTTGCACAAGATTTGTCGAATCCTCTAGAACTTTATTTAACTCATTTAAACTTTTACCAGGAATTACAACACTATGTTCAACTTCAGGTAAATTTTCTAGTTGAACTTTACGTCTTGCCAAACGGTGGCTATCTGTTGCAACACAGATTAAATTTTCATTTTTTATTTGCCAGTTTACACCTGTCAACACCGGTCTACTTTCTGAAGTGGAAACAGCGAATACTGTTTCACGGATAATTGACTTTAAAAGATCTGCAGGAATAGTAAATTTTTGATCCTCTGTTAATTCGGGTAACAAAGGATATTCAGCAGCATCTGAGCCAATTAAGTGGAATTCAGATTTACCTGAACGGATATGAGTTTGTAAACCAGTTGTTACTTGAATTTCAACCTCATTTGTTGGTAATTTACGTACAATTTCATTAAACATACGGGCTTGTACAACAATCGATCCTGTTTCTGTAATGTGAATTATTTGTTGACCATCTTCTTCAACTGGAATAAACGTTTGAATTGTAATATCAGCGTCACTACCTGTTAAACGAATACCCTCATTTGTTACATCGATTTTAATCCCCGTTAAAATTGGAATAGTTGTTTTTGAACTTACGGCTTTCATGACATCATTTAAACCCTCTAATAAACGGTCACGTAAAATATCAAATTTCATTCGTTTTCCCTCACATATTTATATTATTTATTTATATAAAATAAAAAAGATATAGTAATAGGTCCTGTGGATTTGTGGATAAGTATGTTTAAGTGAATAAAATCAGTCTATCCACATGTAGATAGACTGTGTATAAGTTTGTGTTTAAACGATTGTGTTATCCACAGAATTATTTCCCTAGCATGCTTCGAATTTGTTTAATATCTTGCTGCAGCTGAACGTCATTTTTCAACATAGAAGATATTTTTTCGTGAGCATGGATAACAGTAGTATGATCTCGTCCACCAAATTCTTCGCCAATTTTCGGCAGCGAAAAATCCGTTAATTCGCGGGATAAAAACATCGCGATTTGACGTGGAAAGGCAATTAACTTTGTACGTTTTTTCGCGGCAAAATCCTCTAAACGAATATTAAAATGCTCTCCTACTGCATTTTGAATGTCTAATATAGTGACAGTTCGAGGCTTCGAATTAGGAATAATATCCTTTAATGCCTCAGCAGCCAAAGTCGCATTAATATCCTTGTTAACAAGTGATGAATAGGCAACGACGCGAATAAGCGCACCTTCAAGCTCCCGAATATTGGAGTCAATCTGGTTCGCAATATAGAGCATAACTTCATTTGGTACTTCTAGACCATCAGCCTTCGCTTTTTTTCGAAGAATGGCGATACGCGTTTCCAAATCAGGAGGCGCAATATCTGTAATTAGTCCCCATTCGAATCGAGAACGTAAACGATCTTCCAATGTCGGAATTTCTTTAGGTGGACGGTCACTGGAAATGACAATTTGTTTCGATTCTTCATGCAATGTATTAAAAGTGTGGAAAAATTCTTCCTGAGTTGATTCTTTTCCAGCTAGAAATTGAATATCATCAATTAGCAGTACATCTACATTGCGGTATTTATTGCGAAAATCAAGTGCCTTATTATCTCGAATTGAGTTAATAAATTCATTAGTAAATTTTTCAGATGATAAATATACAACTTTTGCATTTGGATTATGTTCTAGTACATAATGACCAATCGCGTGCATTAAGTGTGTTTTGCCAAGCCCTACTCCCCCATAGATAAAAAATGGGTTATAAGCCTTCGCGGGCGCTTCTGCGACAGCTAGCGAGGCAGCGTGTGCAAAGCGGTTACCAGAGCCAATAACAAACGTATCAAAAGTATACTTCGGGTTTAACATACCTGGTGAAATATCATGATGATCGTTATTTTTTGCTTGGATAATCGGCGCTGGCAGATCGAAATCGTCCGAATCCTGGTTTTTTTGAACAACAAATTTAATAAGCAAGTCTTCGCCTGTAAGCTCCGTTAATATACCTGTAATCAAATGAATATAATGATTTTCAAGCCAGTCTCGAGCAAACGAATTTGGCGCAGCAATTGTCACAGTAGAACCACTTCCATTGTAAGAAAGTAGTTTAGTAGACTTTAGCCACGTTTCGAAGCTTGGTTTAGAAATTTTTTGTTCAACTTGAGCCAGGACATTATTCCATAGTTCTTCTAAATGTTCCAAGCTGCTAATCTCCTTTACAGTTCAATACAATTACAGCAATAAAAAAGCGCATTTATAGTAATGGTAAATACGTTCATTTTACAATTCGTCCACAAACTCACAAGCTGTGGATAAAAGTTAACCAAAGGCTGTGATAAAAATTATCCACAGCATATCAACAGTTGTGGATAAAATAAAAGTTAATTTCAGTTTTCAACAAAGTGAAGCACAGTTATCGTATCAGAAAAACAAAGCTATTTCAATAGTTTGTGAAACTTATCCACATAGCTTTGATTTATTCACTTTAGAGTTGTCCACAGCATCTGCTTATGTGAAAAAGCTGTAGATAAATGTTGTGGATAAAAAATAATGCAAAAAATACTATACACAACTCTGTGTAAAAAAAACAAGTACTCTGTGGATAATTTAACTGCAAATATTTTTTGTACCGAAATCGTAGCGACAGGTACAGATGTTTTATGTAACGTAAGTGAAACGGCAGTTACAGATTTATAGGTGGTGAGATAAAGGAGGTTTAAGTTATTTATGAGTGGGTGTCTAAAAATCTGCTGAAATAATTTAAATAAGTAAATGAGGATCAGTACTAAAATTCTGTTCTTGATTAAAAAATAGGTTTATCTGAAACTGCGTGGAGCGGAGGAAGGAGAGTGTTCCTGTTACTTTGCTTTCATCGTAGAGCAAAGCTTGCTGAGGGAGTAGCGTAGATCTAAGACACCATAGGAGGCTCAGGTCGCGCTCTAGCAGTATCCTCCCGGAGTGATGTACTTTCAAGTGCATATTTTAGTGGGGAGCTTAAAATATATACCTAGACTCATTTAAAGAAATTTATGAAATTCGTTGACAAAATAACTAGTTACTTTATATAATGTTCAGGTCTGTATGTTGAAAAACTCAACTTTCATTCAGGAGGTGTCTATATAAATGAAACGTACTTACCAACCAAAAAAACGTAAGCACAGTAAAGTTCACGGTTTCCGCGCACGTATGAGCACGAAAAACGGCCGTAAAGTTCTTGCTGCTCGTCGTCGTAAAGGAAGAAAAGTATTATCAGCATAAAATAAGTCCACTGAGACACATCAGTGGTCTTTTTTTTCTTTATTTTTGGTAAACCTAGAAATGAGGATCAAAAGATAATTATTTAGTAGCAGGTGAAAGTAATGAAAAAACGCCAACGAGTGAAAAAAAACGATGATTTTCAAAAGGTGTTTAAAAAGGGGAAATCTTTCGCTAATCGTCAGTTTGTCGTTTATTTTTTAGAAAAAGAGGGACAAACGGAATTTCGTGTAGGTTTATCAGTTAGTAAAAAGCTTGGGAATGCGGTAACACGCAACCAGATCAAACGCTATATTCGACAGAGCATTCAAGAATTAAAGGATGAGCTAAAACCGAATATGGACTATGTTATTATCGCCAGACAACCGGCGGCCACTATGGATTTTCATGAAGTGAAACAAAGTTTGCAGCATGTTCTACGAATCGCAAAAGTATTAAAGAAAACGTAATATGAAAGGCAAACTAAGTGGTAAATAGCACATTGATTTCATATATTTCTGCGCAAAAGTGAAGCTATAATAAATACACATAGGGGTATTTATGAGTAAGGTTTCACAGCAATATATGAAAAAAAGTAACAGTACTTAGCAAATATATGCGCATTGTTAGAATATTTAGTAGAGTGAAACGTTATATGCATGATAAAATAACTGATAACTTTATTCAGTAGCAAAGAATCTGTAAATGAATAAAGAAGAAGAACGCATATAGTTTTAGAAAAAGTGAATAGTATTTGTAGGGGGAAAAAGGTTGAAGAAACAACTTTGGGTAATTTTGTCGCTAGCATCAGTAGCATTACTACTATCTGGCTGTACAGAATTCAATGAACCGATCTCCAAAGAAAGCACAGGCTTCTGGAATGAATTCATTGTTTGGCCTTTAGTATCAGTGATAAAATACTTTGCTGAATTGCTTGGTTCATATGCATGGGGGATCATTGTTGTAACGATTATCATTCGTTTAGCAATTCTTCCATTGATGATTAAACAAACAAAGAACTCTAAAAAAATGCAAGAAGTTCAGCCGAAATTGAAGGAATTGCAAAAGAAGTATGCTTCTAAGGATGCACAGACACAGCAACAGTATCAGCAAGAAATGATGAAGCTTATGAGTGAGTCGGGTGTTAACCCACTTGCTGGATGTTTACCTGTAATCATTCAAATGCCAATTTTAATTGGTTTCTATCATGCGATTAGTCGTATGAATGCTACACCTGCTTTTGATTTAGGTAATTTCCTTATCTTCCCATTAGCAGAGCCTGCACCGGCATTAGCAATTACTGCTGGTATTATGCAATTTTTAGTTTTACGTACGGGCCCAGCGATGGATAACCCTCAAATGAAGATAATGATGTACATTATGCCAATTATGATTATTAGTTTTGGTATAGCATTACCAGCAGCATTATCACTATACTGGGTAATCGGAAACATTATCTCGATTATGCAAAACCTGTATATTTATAAACCTTGGGAAAAAAATAAAACACAACCTGCTCAAAATGGAGGGGCTAAAAAGTGAAACAACTTACGCAAATAGGCGCAACAACACAAGAAGCGATCTCATTGGCGTTACAGAAACTTGGCAAAACCCGTGAACAAGTAGATGTTGAAGTTTTACAAGAAGGTAAAAAAGGATTTTTAGGTTTTGGGGCACGATCTGCAGAAGTTCGTGTAACAGTAAAGGAAGTACAGGTTCGACCAACAATTGAGGTAGAAAAAGCTGAACAGCAAAATATGGCTCAATTTGACGAACCAGCAGTAAAAGATGATGTTGAAACAATAAGTTTACAAGTTTCTGAACAACCAAGTGAAATCGAAGCTGTTCAACAAGTCGTAGAGGATCAAAAAGAGGAAGAAGAAGCCTCAGTAAACCCGATTGAAGATGCAAAGGCTTATTTAGTAAATATTGCTGAACAATTGGATATTCATGATCTTGAAATTGAAACGACACGTGAAGGGAAATATGTTATATTTCAACTGAAAAGCGAGAAAGCTGCACTGCTTATAGGGAAACGTGGTCAAACATTAAATTCCTTGCAGCAATTAACACAACTTGTGTTAAATAAAAGTGCCAAGCAGTTCTTAATGGTGAAATTAGACGTAGAAAACTATCGTGAACGTCGTCAAGTAGCATTGGAGTTACTGGCAGATCGTATGGCGGATAAAGCACTTCGCTTAAATCAGCGAGTGACATTTGAACCAATGCAGTCATACGAAAGAAAAATTATTCATAATCAATTGGCAAATCGCTTTGATATTGAAACATACTCAGAAGGAACGGAGCCTAATCGTTATTTAGTAATTGAACCTGTAAATAACGATTAAACTTCGTAAAATAACATACAGACATAATAAAGGTCATTTTATCGTCATGATAAAATGGCTTTTTTTATCTGTTACAACAACTAACTATATATTTTTAATTGTGGATAACTGAATGCGTAGTTTTCGTCTAGGCTAAAAAATTATAGTATCTAACGTTCGCAATTTTTGTCGAATACGTGGCTATAATGTAAAGCTTTCTGATTATCCACAATTGGAAATGATACTTACTTTAGATTTTGCAGAAAATATGTTAGTCTAAGGTGTTAGTAAGTATTGGTCGGTTTTGTTTATCCACATGTGGATAATGTTAAGGAGGTCATTAAATGGAGTTCGATACAATTGCTGCGATATCCACACCAATGGGTGAGGGAGCTATTGCCATTGTTCGCTTAAGTGGGGACGAAGCAGTCGCAATTGCAGATAAAATATTCAGATCGCCTGGTGGAAAAAGTTTAACAACGAAGGCTACGCATACAATTCATTATGGACATTTGGTCGATCCAAAAACAAATGAGGTTGTAGAGGAAGTAATGCTGTCATTAATGCGCGGACCTAAAACATTTACCCGTGAGGATGTAGTAGAAATAAACTGTCACGGGGGACTAGTTTCGGTGAACCGTGTATTAAAGCTAGTATTAACTAATGGAGCAAGACTCGCAGAGCCAGGTGAATTTACGAAACGTGCATTTTTAAATGGACGTATCGATTTATCACAGGCGGAAGCGGTCATGGATTTAATTAGAGCGAAAACTGATAGAGCGATGAATGTAGCGTTGGGACAAATGGATGGCAAATTATCGCGCCTAATTGGTGACTTACGCCAAGCATTACTAGAGACATTAGCGCAAGTAGAGGTTAATATAGATTATCCGGAGTATGATGATGTAGAAGAGATGACAGTACCAGTATTAGTGGAAAAATGTACGTGGGTACGAAATGAAATTAGTAAACTTCTGCAAACATCTTCTCAAGGAAAAATATTACGAGAAGGTCTATCAACAGTTATTTTAGGCCGCCCAAATGTCGGGAAATCCTCTCTTTTAAATAGTTTAGTACAAGAGAATAAGGCCATTGTGACAGATATTGCAGGTACAACTCGTGATATTATAGAAGAGTACGTCAATGTGCGTGGTGTTCCACTTCGTTTAGTTGATACAGCTGGTATTCGAGAGACAGAGGATATCGTTGAACGAATTGGTGTTGAACGTTCACGTGAGGCGTTACGCGGCGCAGATTTAATATTATTTGTATTAAACTACGCAGAAGAATTGACTGCTGAGGATGAGCGTCTATTCGAAACGATTGAAGCGATGGATTACATCGTTATTGTCAATAAAACAGATCTACCGCAAAAAATTGATGTAGCACGCGTCAAGGAGCTAGCGGGTAACCGTCGCGTTGTGACAACATCTCTTTTACAAGAAGAGGGCATCACAGAGCTAGAGGAAGCGATTGCTGCGTTATTCTTTGAAGGGCAAATTGAAGCGGGCGATTTAACATATGTTTCAAATGCAAGACATATTGCATTACTGCATCAAGCACAAGCAACGGTGGAGGATGCATTAACTGCAGCCCAAGCCGGTGTACCTGTTGATATGGTGCAAATAGATGTAACAAGAACATGGGAAATACTTGGTGAAATTATTGGTGATACAGTACAAGAAAGCCTAATCAATCAGTTATTTTCACAGTTCTGCTTAGGGAAATAATTTTACTAAAGAAAGGGAGATACGAGCTATGCCAACAAAATATGAGGCAGGCACGTTTGATGTTATCGTAATTGGCGCAGGTCATGCAGGATCTGAAGCTGCACACGCTGCTGCCAAAATGGGTGCTAACACACTGATGTTAACAATCAATTTAGATATGATTGCATTTATGCCATGCAATCCATCCATTGGTGGTCCTGCCAAAGGAATTGTAGTACGAGAAATTGACGCACTAGGTGGCGTCATGGGGAAAGTTATTGATAAAACGCATATTCAGATGCGTATGTTGAATACAGGAAAAGGTCCTGCTGTACGTGCATTACGTGCACAAGCAGACAAAGTTTTATACCAACAAGAAGTGAAACGTGTGTTGGAGGAAACTGAAAACTTAACAATGCACCAAGGAATGGTGGAAGAGTTAATTATCGAAGACGGGGAAGTAAAAGGTGTAATTACACAAATTGGTGCTATTTATCGTGCTAAAACAGTTGTGATCACAACAGGTACATTCCTTCGTGGTGAAATCATTATTGGAGACATTAAATATTCAAGTGGTCCAAATAACCAACAACCATCAATCCGTTTAGCAGATAACTTAAAAGAGCTCGGCTTTGATCTTGTGCGTTTTAAAACAGGTACACCACCACGAGTGAATAATCGTACAATTGATTATGATAAAACAGAGATTCAACCAGGAGATGATGTTCCACGTGCTTTCAGCTTTGAAACAACTGAATTCATTATGGATCAGCTTCCTTGCTGGTTAACTTATACAAGTCCAGAAACACATGAAATTATCGAGGCAAACCTACATCTTTCACCGATGTATTCAGGGATGATTAAAGGGACAGGTCCTCGTTATTGTCCATCTATTGAAGATAAAGTTGTGCGATTTAATGATAAGCCACGTCACCAAATTTTCTTAGAGCCAGAAGGTCGTAATACACGTGAAGTATATGTACAAGGTTTATCAACTAGCTTGCCAGAACATGTACAAACACGTTTACTAAAATCAATTCCAGGTTTAGAAAAGGCGGAAATGATGCGTGCTGGTTATGCTATTGAGTACGATGCAATTGTGCCAACACAATTATGGCCAACGTTAGAAACAAAACGTATCAAAGGATTGTATACTGCTGGTCAAATCAACGGAACATCAGGTTACGAGGAAGCGGCTGCTCAAGGCTTAATGGCTGGGATGAATGCTGCTGCTAACGTGCTTGGTAAAGAAGAATTAATCTTAAATCGTTCAGATGCTTATATTGGCGTTTTAATTGATGATCTAGTAACAAAAGGAACAAATGAACCGTATCGCTTACTAACATCTCGTGCAGAATATCGTTTACTACTTCGTCATGATAACGCTGATTTACGTTTAGTAGAGCTAGGTTATAATATTGGGATGATTGCTGAGGAAAGATATGCAAAATTCAATGAGAAAAAAGAGCTGATTGATAACGAAATTGCACGTCTTCGTGAAGTAATTATTAAACCAAATGAAGCAACACAAGCTGCTATTCGCTCTGTAGGTGGAAGTGAGCTAAAAGATGGTATTCGTGGCGCGGATTTATTAAAACGTACAGAAATGCATTATGATTTAATTTCTTCGTTAATTCCAGCAGACGTAGAGCTTTCGGATGAAGTGAAGGAACAAATTGAAATTCAGCTTAAATATGAAGGTTATATTGAAAAAGCATTGCAACAAGTTGAAAAGCTTCATAAAATGGAAAATAAAAAAATCCCTGAAAATATTGATTATGACGCTATTTCAGGTCTAGCAACAGAAGCTCGACAAAAATTAAAACAAGTTATACCACTTTCCATTGCCCAAGCATCGCGAATCTCTGGTGTAAATCCAGCAGATATTTCAATATTACTTGTTTATATTGAGCAAGGTAAAATCGCACGTGTTAGCGGTGAATAATTAAGAGCAGTAAAGTGAATATGAGGCGGGCATACCATTGTGCCCGCTTCCTATTTTTAGGCTATGCTATTTTTACAAATCAATAATAGATAGTGAAGCCATATAGATAAAGGAGACTTTACATGAACGAACAACAATTTTTTGAGGCACTAAAGGAGAAGGGCATCGAACTTTCAGAAAAGCAGATGGCTCAATTCAAAAAATACTTTGAGCTACTTGTTGAGTGGAATGAAAAGATGAACTTAACTGCTATTACCGATTTACAAGGTGTTTATTTAAAACACTTTTATGATTCGATTAGTGCCTCTTTCTATTTTGATTTTTCAAAAGTGACGACAGTTTGTGATGTTGGAGCAGGAGCTGGTTTCCCAAGTATTCCGGTTAAAATCTGTTTCCCGCATTTACACGTAACAATTGTCGATTCTTTAAATAAAAGAATTACATTTTTAAATCATTTAAGTGATGAGTTGCAATTAGAGAATATGCATTTTGTTCATGCTCGTGCAGAGGAATTTGCTCAAAATGTGAAATATCGTGAGCAGTTTGACGTTGTAACAGCCCGTGCAGTAGCCCGTTTAACGGTCTTATCGGAATTATGTGTACCATTAGCAAAACAAGGTGGCTATTTTGTTGCTTTAAAAGCAGCAGCAGGTGCAGAAGAATTAAAAGAAGCAAAAAAGGCATTGACTACATTCGGGGTTACGCTAAAAGAAGAATTTTCTTTCCAGCTACCTGTTGAAGAAAGTGACCGTATTTTATATATCTTTGATAAAATAAAAGGAACACCAAAAAAATATCCGCGTAAACCAGGTGTACCAAATAAATCACCGATTCAATAATTAGTGTTTCATGTGAAACTTCTCAAAGTAGAAAATATTTTTTCTATTTTGAGCATACATACTAGTTATGGATGGTTCACGCAAATGACATCTATGAACTATATACATTTTAAGAAATATAATAAATAATAATAGAATGACACAGAGCAAGATAGTTACTTAAAGGTGGTGCCACTTGGATGAAAAGTCCTTTTTCACGTTTTTTTGGAGGCGGAAATAAAACTGAGCCTATTGTGAAAAATGAAGTAGAACAAGCAGAGGCGGTTCATGCAGCAGAAGAAGTTATAAAGCTACCTATTGATCAAATTGTACCTAACCGTTTTCAGCCACGTACTATTTTTGATGATGAAAAAATTGAAGAATTATCAAGAACCATTCATACACATGGTGTGATTCAGCCAATTGTTGTACGTAAAACAGCAGAAAATCAATATGAAATCATTGCTGGTGAGCGTCGTTATCGAGCAATGAAAAAGCTACAATGGACAGAAGTTCCGGCCATTATAAGAAATTTAACTGATAAGGAAACAGCTTCTATCGCGTTAATCGAGAACCTACAGCGTGAAGAGTTAACTGCAATTGAAGAAGCTGTGGCCTATCAAAAATTATTGGAGCTTCATGAGCTGACACAAGAAGCTCTAGCCCAACGACTCGGAAAAGGACAATCCACGGTAGCCAATAAATTACGCTTATTAAAGCTGCCTGAAGAAGTGCGGCAAGCCATTTTGAAGCGTGAAATCTCTGAACGACATGCACGTGCATTAATTGCGATAAAAGATCAGCCATTACAGCTAGAAATTTTACAACTAACGATAGAAAATGATTGGAATGTTCGTCAGTTAGAAGAGCAAATTCATACTTTATTACATCCTGTAGCGGCAGAACAAGAAGAAACACCGAAGAAAGCAAAGCCTAAACGTAAGGCGATTAGTAAAGATGTGCGTATTGCTTTGAATACTATTAAACAATCATTATCTATGGTAACGAAGAGTGGTATAACAGTGAAGACTGAAGAGGAAGATACAGAGGAATATTATCAAATTACAGTGAAAATACCTAAAAAGAAAAAATCTTAAGTCGTGATTGAAGTTTTATTAGAAAAATAAAGAATTAACTTTTATGACATCTTCAAAGTTGAGGATGTCATTTGTATAACGTATACCATGTATATAAGTTGATTGGAATGAAGGCTAGGTGACGCCCCTAGGAAAGCGCCCAGCCGGAACGAAAATCAACCCTACGTTATGATGATGAGCCGCTTTTATATCTCTGTACGAAGGAGGCATCTCAGTAATTTTTCTGAGATGTCTCCTTTTTTGCATATATTCTTAATATTTTATACAACTATCTTCTGTTTTTTTGATAGAATGAAAGTAAGATAGCGGTATTGAACAGTGATTTTACAAATGATTTGTCAAAGCGAACTTTGATAGATGAAAGCAGGTGCTTTTAAATGGGTAGAATTATAGCAATCGCCAATCAAAAGGGTGGCGTAGGGAAAACAACGACATCGGTCAATTTGAGCGCTTGTCTAGCATATTTAGGGAAGAAAGTGCTCTTAATCGATACTGATCCACAAGGAAATACAACAAGTGGACTTGGTGTTAATAAAGGAGATCTTCAAGGCTGTATTTATGATGTGCTAATTGATGATGAAAACGTTGAAAATGTCATTAAAGAAACAAATGTCGAAAATTTAGCAATTGTTCCAGCAACCATTTCACTAGCAGGAGCAGAAATTGAATTAGTTTCGACAATTTCAAGAGAAGTACGTTTAAAGCATGCACTTCAAGATGTAAAAGAGGACTATGATTATATTATTATTGATTGTCCACCGTCGTTAGGGCTTTTAACAATTAATGCTTTAACTGCATCAGATGCACTTATTATTCCTGTACAATGCGAATATTACGCATTAGAGGGGCTAAGCCAGTTGTTATCAACCGTCCGTTTAGTGCAGAAGCATTTAAATCAGCAATTATATATTGATGGTGTATTATTGACGATGCTTGATGCGCGAACAAACCTAGGCTTACAAGTTATTGATGAAGTAAAAAAATATTTCCAAGATAAAGTATACAAAACAATTATTCCTCGTAATGTGCGATTAAGTGAGGCTCCAAGTCATGGGCAGCCAATTATCACTTATGACGCAAAGTCAAGAGGTGCAGAAGTTTATTTAGAGATGGCGAGGGAAGTGATTAAAAATGGCTAAAGGTTTAGGAAGAGGCATAGGTGCATTATTTCCTGGAGAGTCTTTAGAACAAAGTGGGCACGTGGAAGAAATACAATTAGAGTGTATCGTTGCAAACCCATTCCAGCCTCGTAAAATTTTCGATGAAGAAACTTTACAAGAATTAGCAGACTCGATACAGGAACATGGTATTTTACAGCCAATTGCTGTCCGTAAAAAAGGGCGAAAATATGAAATAGTTGCTGGGGAACGCCGCTATAGAGCGACTCAATTAGCTGGATTAGAAGTTATTCCAGCTATTATAAAAGAGCTATCAGATGCGCAAATGATGGAGCTAGCTATTTTAGAAAATCTACAGCGCGAAGATTTGACAGTTATCGAAGAGGCTGAGGCATATCAAAGCCTAATGGAAAACTTACATCTAACGCAGGAGGAACTATCCAAACGATTAGGGAAGAGTAGACCGCATATTGCCAACCATGTCCGTTTACTAGCATTACCAGAGGATGTTCGTGCGTTCATGAATGATGGCACATTATCGATGGGACAAGGGCGAGCATTACTAGGATTAAAAAATAAAAGAAGAATATCGGAAGTAGCAAATAGGGTCATTAAACAAGGTTTAAATGTCCGTCAAGTTGAAATGCTAGTACAAAATTTAAATGAAGAAGTTTCACGTGAAACAAATCAACCGAAGAAAAAGGATATATTTGTTGCAGCTAAGGAAACACAATTACGTGATTATTTTGGAACGAATGTCCAAATTAAGAAAGCTAATAATAAAGGGAAGATTGAAATTGAATTTTACTCTGAAGATGATTTAGAACGTATATTAGAAATACTAAATTTACAGGAAGAGTAATAGAAATATCAATAACGTAATCAGAGCGCCGAGCTAAAAGGCGCTCTCTATTTTTCTAGAGAGAAAGAAGGGTAGAACGTGGTATTATTAGGGACACTCATTAACGCTTTACTCATTATGACAGGTGCATTAGTAGGGCGCATTTTTAAAAATATTCCTGAATCGATGAAGTCTTCTGTATTATCAATCATCGGTTTAGCAGTTGCACTTTTAGGGATTAAAATGGGCTTTGAAAGTGATAATTTTATTATTTTAGTGGTAAGTTTAGTTGTTGGTACAGTAATTGGTGAGTGGTTAGATTTAGATAAGCAAATGAATAGACTTGGACAATGGGTAGAATCTTTATTCAGCAAAAAACGTTCTGATAATAATAATCAAAGTATCGCAGAGGGCTTTGTAACAGCCTCATTAATATTTGTAGTTGGCTCTATGGCTGTAATAGGTGCACTCGATAGTGGTCTGCGCAATGATCATAATGTGCTTATTACGAAAGGAATAATCGATGGATTTACATCGATCATTTTAGCATCTACTTTAGGGATTGGTGTGTTGTTGTCTGCTGTTCCGGTATTTGTATATCAAGGATTAATTGCACTATTTGCAGGTGCCATTAGCTCTTTTATACCAGATACAGCTTTACAAATGTTTATTACAGAAATGACTGCTGTAGGCGGTGTGATGATTTTTGCCATTGGTTTAAATATAGCAGGCTTAACTAAGATCAAGGCTGCTAACTTGCTGCCAGGTATCATTGTTGTCGGCTTTATGGTTGCTATCTTCTATACTTTTCAGTGAGTAGCGATGTACAGCGAGTAATAGAGCTCTTGAAAGTTTTTCAGCCATTGCATACGAAATATGAAGTCTTGTGTTTTGTAAAACAAGCATTTCCATAAAGCCTCCAATATTGACGATGCCCTTTACAGAAATGTCACCGATTGGGGGTAATTGTTTTTTTACAGCTTTCCCCGGAAAAATTGGTCCATTCTGTACAGAAATATGTCCAACATTTTGTTCACTTCCAAGACATGCATCAATCGCAATAATGAAAGGTTTTATAGTATGATTGTGTAGCTGTTGCATAGAAGTGTCTAAATTAAGAGCATGCAAAGGATCATCTAAAGAGCCTACAACTTCATATGGAAAGCTAACAGACTTTTTTAGAAAGCTGCCTGTTAATGGGCCGAGTGTATCACCTGTACAACGGTCACTTCCAATACAACAAAAAATAAGGCGTTCATGATGAAAGGGTATATGTTCTAAAAATAATGTACTTAACTGCCAAACAGCATTTTTACTTTCATGATGAAGAGAATAAGGGAGTACTAAATTTGGTATAGTATTCATAAAAAAACTCGCTTTCCTTTTTATTTGTAAGAAGTGCTCGATTTTTATGCAGTATACGCAAATTTTTAGCAAGTTATTCAAGAGGTGGTATTAATGGATTACTTTAACGAAAAGGTAATTAAGAAATTTTGGGACACGTTGATGTCAGAGACGTTTTGGGAAAATATATTAAATGCTTCAATTAAAATTACGCTTATTTTGTTAGCATCGTGGATAGTTGTACGATTAGGTAAAAAATTTATTAAAAAAGTATTTTTAATACGAATGAGTTCACCGCTAAACCACTCAGAACGTCGACAAAAAACAATTGCAAGACTATTACAAAGTGTCATCTCCTATGTCGTTTATTTTTCAGCAATCATAGCTATTCTTTCTATCTTACATATTAAGGTAGCGGGGTTATTGGCTGGAGCAGGGATTGTCGGTTTAGCAGTCGGTTTTGGTGCGCAAAGCTTAGTTAAGGATGTCATTACTGGATTCTTTATTATTTTTGAAGACCAATTCGGTGTAGGCGATTATATAAAAATAAATGCAGCAGAAGGAACTGTTGTAGAAATCGGTTTACGAACAACAAAGATTAATGGTGCTACTGGCGAGCAGTTTATTATTCCAAATGGTGCGATCGGTGAGGTTGTCAATTATTCAATAAATAACTCTAAAATTTTCATAGATTTACAAATGATGACGGATGCAGACTTTGAAAAGGCAGAAGCCATTATTAAAAAGTATTTAGAAACTCTACCAGATATTCATCAAGAGCTTGTAGCAGTACCAGTCTTTTTAGGTGTACAAAGTGTTAAGGGTACAGAGGTAACTATTCGTATAGTTGCAGAAACATTGGCACAGCAACAATACGGGGTGGCGCGTGCAATTCGTCGTGATGTTACAAGACTCTTTGAGGAAAATAATATACCAATGGCTCATCCGAAAATGATGTTGTATGGTATTAATGGGAAAGAAGAGGGGAGAAGTGAATAATATGGAAGCGAAGAAATTTGGTCTCAATGATATTGTTGAAATGAAAAAGCAGCATCCATGTGGCACAAATGAGTGGAAAATTATTCGTATGGGGGCTGATGTACGTATCAAATGTGAAGGCTGTCAGCATAGTGTCATGATTCCACGTCGTGAATTTGAGAAAAAAATGAAAAAGGTTTTAATTCCCGCTAGTGAAGAGTAACTTAGATGTGTATTAGACTTTTTATGAGTGAATCAATATAATAGATAGGGTTATACAGTGATTAATCGGTGGGGATTTTCTGCGTCCTCACAGTATCCGTTAGTACGGGAGATAATAGCAAATTTGAACTGATTATAGAAAGGTTGTGTCCATTTATGGCATTAACAGCTGGAATCGTTGGTTTACCTAACGTTGGAAAATCAACATTATTTAACGCAATTACAAAAGCGGGCGCATTGGCTGCAAACTATCCATTCGCAACAATCGATCCGAACGTCGGTATTGTTGAAGTACCAGATGCACGTTTAGATAAATTAACAGAATTAGTAACACCTAAAAAAACAGTACCAACAGCATTTGAGTTCACAGATATTGCTGGGATCGTAAAAGGCGCTTCAAAGGGTGAAGGGTTAGGGAATAAATTCCTTGCTCATATTCGTGAAGTAGATGCAATTTGCCAAGTTGTACGTTGTTTTGTTGATGAAAATATTACGCACGTGTCAGGTGGAGTAGATCCGATTGACGATATTGAGGTCATTAATTTAGAGCTTGCACTTGCTGATTTAGAATCTGTTGATAAGCGATTACAACGTGTTGGCAAAATGGCAAAGCAAAAAGATAAAGAAGCAATGATTGAAGAACCAATCCTTGTAAAAGTTAAAGAACAATTAGAAAATGGGCGACCAGCACGTGCTGCAGAGCTTTCGGAAGACGAGCTAAAGGTTATTAAAGGGCTACATCTTTTAACAATTAAACCTATGCTTTATGTAGCGAACGTTTCAGAAGATGAGGTTGCTGACGCTGATAATAACGAATATGTGCAAAAGGTACGTGAGTATGCAGCTGCTGAAGGCGCTCAAGTTATCACTATTTGTGCAAAAATCGAGGAAGAAATTTCTGAGCTTGATGATGAAGAAAAAGCGATGTTCTTAGAAGAACTAGGCATTAAAGAATCTGGTTTAGACCAATTAATCCGTACTTCATATGATTTACTAGGACTAGCAACTTACTTCACTGCTGGAGTACAAGAGGTACGTGCATGGACGTTCCGTAAAGGTATGAAGGCACCACAATGTGCTGGAGTCATTCATACAGACTTTGAACGTGGATTTATTCGTGCAGAAACAGTTGCTTTCGATGATTTACTAGAAGCTGGTTCTCAACCTGCTGCTAAAGAAGCTGGTAAAGTACGTCTTGAAGGTAAAGAGTATGTAGTACAAGACGGCGATGTTATGTTATTCCGTTTCAATGTGTAAAAAACGAACAGGGGCAATCTTTCAATAGATTGCCTTTTTTGTATATATTTTTATCTAAATTTTCAATCTGGAGGATTAGTATGAACATATTACAAATAAAAGATCGTGGTTTAGAAATTGAGCAGCTAGGTAGATTGCCAAAAGATATATTAGAGGTTATTTATGAACACCAATTGTTTAAGCTATTCACAGCAAAGGAATTAGGAGGGAAAGATTTAGATTTACTAGAGGGCATGAAAGTATTTCAACAAATGTCTGCCCTTGATGGAAACTTTGGCTGGCTTGTTACGATCGGGACTGGTGGTAACGCATTTATCCCAACATTAAACCAAGATGTTTGTGAAAAAATCTATTCACCAAGAAATGCAGTAATAGCAGGGAGTGGTTATCCTACAGGAACAGCGATAAAAATGGATGGGGGCTATCGTGTAACAGGGCAATGGAAGTATTGTAGTGGAGCAGATTATGCTACAACTTTTACGATGAATTGCTTTGTCGAGAATGAAGGTATTAGAACAGATGAAATAATTAGTTGCTCAGTAGATCGTGACCAAGTAGAGGTAATGAACGATTGGCGAGCAATGGGCTTAAAAGCGACAGCTAGTCATACAATTCGTGTGCAAAATGTTTGGATCCCCCAAGAGGCAACATTCCAACTAGGCACGATTAAAAATAAGTATGGAAATGCGGTACATAGTTTTCCGTTTGGTGCATTTGCAGAAGCTTCTTTTTTAAGTGTTTGTCTTGGGATAACAGAAAACTTCTTAGAAGAGGCGTCTAATTTAGTAAAGCAAAGAAACCATGATCTAAGTCGTGCTGAACGTATGGGGGCATTACAATTTTTATTGATGCAGCAAAAGAAAAACGTTAGACAGCTAGAGGAGCAATTTTATTCAAAGTTAAATGAATACTGGCAAAAACATAAAGAAGGTCATGTGTTGACTGAAGAAGAACTACAACAATTTTCACGAATGAGTAAAGACATTGCAGCAGCTTGTGTAGATAGTGCCAATAGCTTAATACGCAGACTCGGTATGGATGCAATTACGGAAACATCTTCGATAAATCGTATTTGGAGAAATTTATATACAGCTGCACAGCATAGTTTTTTAACGCCATAAATTTGTGTCAAAAATAGAATCTGCTTGGAGTAAAAGCAGATTCTATTTATAACGTGTCTCTAATCCAAGTTATTTCTTTTCCTCGGGCATATATACATAAAGCTTAGGTAAATGAGGATCATCCTGTATTAACGCATTTTTTGGATATTTACGTAATGCTTTATACATAGAAAAATCACCGACTGCTCCAGCTATTAAAAAAGCACCCACTACTATTAAAACAGTACTGTTAAAGTAGAAACCAGCAATTGTCGGAAGGACGCCAGTTGTCCAAAATGGAAGTAATAAAGCTTTTTTCATTGCATGGTTTGGTAATGGTTGTGAAGTTGTTGCGTACGCTACGCCAAGCTCTAAATTAAGGCCATATTTTAACGATTTAAAGGGCACGCCTCCAAAGACCATAAAACCAATCAAATGAAAGGCTTCATGTAATACAATGAAAACAATATACAGGATTGCAAAAAGTATAGACCCGCCAATCATACTCCAAAATGAAAAATCAAAATCTTTAAAGCAAATATATTGGATAGCTACAAATAATATAACGAGACCGCTTGTAACAACAATATTGTCCATCATTAGTTTTTTTATATCCAACTCTATTACGATTGGTTCTTTATCTGGTAGCATGAAAGCTCTCCTTTCATGAATCAATTATATTTATTATATAGAATGATTTCTTTGTTTGCGACTTGAAAGAATAGTGCCTATATGTTACAATTCATTGATGTGAGTAATAATTATTACTTGCTCCTTGCTCCCTGTATACAGGAGAGCCTAAGTCCATAAGGAGGTGTAAACAGATGAGAAAATACGAATTAATGTACATCGTACGTCCGAACATTGAAGACGAAGCGAAGAAAGTTTTAGTTGAACGTTTCAACGAAATCTTAACTTCTAACGGTGCAGAAGTCATCGAATCAAAAGAGTGGGGCAAACGCCGCTTAGCTTATGAAATTCAAGACTTCCGCGAAGGTTTCTACCAAATCGTGAAAGTTAACGCTACTTCAGAAGCAATTAACGAATACACACGTCTTGCTAACATTAGCGAAGATATCATTCGTCACATTGCTGTTCGCCAAGAAGCATAATCATTTAACAAAATGCTGAAAAAAGGAGGTTGCATTTCTGATGATAAACCGTGTCGTATTAGTTGGAAGACTAACAAAAGATCCTGAGCTACGTTATACACCGAATGGAATTGCGTCTACGCGATTTACAGTTGCTGTGAATCGAACATTCTCAAACCAACAAGGTGATCGCGAAGCTGATTTCATTAGCTGTGTTGCTTGGCGCAAACAGGCTGAAAACCTAGCGAACTTCATGCGAAAAGGAAGTTTAATTGGAGTGGAAGGTCGCATTCAAACAGGCAGTTATGAAGGACAAGATGGTAAACGAGTATACACAACAGATGTAGTGGCAGATAGCGTACAGTTTTTAGAACCTCGTAGTGGTAGTGGTGCTCCTGCATCTCCTCAATACGGTGGACAGACTTACGGTAATAACCAACCGTCATATGGCGGTGGTCAACCACAACAACAGTTTGGTGGTGCTATGCCAGGACAGGGTTCATTTGGAGGCGATGCTTATCAGCAAAATCAACCACCTATGAATCAGCCGAATTATACACGTGTAGATGAGGATCCATTTGCTAATAGCAAAGGACCGATAGAAGTATCTGAGGATGATTTACCATTCTAATACTTCTAAAATAAAAAATGATAAGGAGGAGACACATTATGGCACCACGTCGCGGAGGCCGCAAACGCCGTAAAGTTTGCTACTTCACTGCTAATAACATTACGAAAATCGACTATAAAGATGTGGATTTACTTAAAAAATTCATCTCTGAACGCGGTAAAATCTTACCACGTCGCGTAACTGGCACTAGCGCTAAGTACCAACGTAAATTAACTTCAGCTATCAAAGTATCTCGTATCATGGGATTACTTCCATTCGTAGCAGAAGATAAATAAGATATGAAAAAGTACACCATGGGTTATTTAACCTTTGTTGTACTTTTTTTATGTACTTAATTTTAAATTTATGTAGAAATATAAAAAATGTGGCTATCCACTAAAACGTGCGGTTGATTTCCGTTCCGACTGGGCGCTTTGTAGCTGCCGCTACGCTTTCGCTACAGAAAACATTTGTTGTTGCTGTCGCTACGCTTTCGCACAGAGCAAAGCTTCCTGGGGGCGTCCGATGAGCCGCTTCACTCGCGTTGCTCGCTCCAAGGTCTCATCTGTGACGCTGATCCCCAAGGAGTAGCCCAGTCGGAACGAAGATCAACTAATATACAACGCATATATTTTAAAAAATGTCATCCGCAATTTTTGGTGATGAGCCAAAAATGTGTTAAAGCATCGTTTGTTAAATAAAAATAAAACATGGGAAAAATATACTCCCATGCTCTATTTAAAAATCCGTACTCCATGCTTCAGTTTCATTATCATACAAAAAATTTACATATGCATGTTCAACATTCAATTCTTGCTGTAAATAATCAATAAAAGATTGAAACATTTCTTCGTTTATTTCTTCTTTTTTGTTATTTAATCGAATATTAAGCGTAGGTGTACCTCTTGTATGATATGTGGGCGTAAATGAAATACTTTCCGGTTCCCCAAATGTTTTAGTTATATAACTATAAACTTCTGGTCTTAATTGTTCTATGAATTTTGCTTCTTCTTGAATTGTTATATCGTCTTCTATTTGTTTCGTATTTTTATTTTCATAAACCTTGAACGTTTTTTGTGTTTCTGTATTTAAAATCATTGCAGCATATTCAAAATCAGGATATTGATCATCACTATCATAAAGGACATGGGGGATTTCGTATTTCATAGTTGGATATTTCTCTTGTATGTATTGTTCTGCTTGTGAAATTACCTTTTCCTCCTCTTTTTCATCTTGTGTCAACGATGCCCTATAATTAAATAATGAAAAGACAGTCCCGAATATTAGTAATATTACTAGTCCTCCAATTGAAAAAATGAATATGCTCCAACCTGTTAGCCATTTATTCATCTTATCACCTCCTATATTAAGTATATCTAATTATTGGGGATTAGCGTCACAGATGAGACCCTGGAGCGAAGCGGGGAGGGGAAAGAAGGCTAAAAGCATCCCGTTCTGTGATAACGCCTTCGTGACCAACTTCGTGTTGGCCCGACGCCCCAAGGAAAGCGCCCGGTCGGAACGGAAATCAACTGCACGTTATGGTGATGAGCTTAGTTTATCTCAGTAATTGCTCTATATATTACCATTTGCTATTATTATGAGAATTTATTACACTCTTACTAGACATGAATAAAGAAAAGATGCAATGTTAGAGATTGAGAAACAATCGACTAAGGACATTTTTAAAACAAGACGGCTTATAATCATTTCGATTAAAAGCCTTTTTTCATGTGACAAATTGTAATATTAAGTGCTCTTTCGATAAAAAATCTCCCATATAGCTATGTTTTTAACATCTTAGTCATGGGTTCTACAAAATTAATGACAAAGCATATGGTTGTTCTTAGCGTTTTTTGTTCAATAACGTGAAAAGATGGTACAATAAAGGACAGTAAGTTTGACTGAAAAAAGGAAGGTTTTCAATGCCGAATAATCAAACAAAGGCGCTTGTACAAGGCTCAATGATGGTCGCAATCTTTACGATTCTAATGCTTATTTCAGCATACGTACCACTTATTTTTATAGTAGGTCTAATATTTGCTCCACTGCCGATTGCTTGGTATAGCGCAAATTACAAGCGTTCCTCATCAATACTCGTAGCAGTAGTAGGCTGTACCTTAACCACTTTAACGAGTGGCATAACTATGTTGCCATTTGCCTTTATTTTGGCATTAATTGGTGTCATTATAGGAAATGCAATTTATTTAAAGAAGAGCAAACTTTACCTATTCATGTCATCTGGGATTGCTTTTCTTCTATCATCGACAATTGTCTATGTAGCCTATGTGCAATTTGCTGGTATCAACATAATTAACATGAGCTTGGAGCTTTTACGTGAAAATTATGAGCAATCAAATGAACTTGCAAAAAGTGTGACAGGTCAAGAAGTATTTCAGCCAGAGATGATTGATGCAATGTTAAAAACAATTGAGCTGACAATACCTGCAACAGTAACAATCTCTGCATTTTTCGCAGCATTTATTATCATAACGTTAAATTTACCTGTATTAAAACGTCTTGGTTTAGACGTACCGAAATTTGCACCGTTTCAAAATATGCGTCTACCACGATCTATTCTGTGGTATTACATGATTGTGTTGTGCATTAATTTATTTATGCGTCCAGAACTTGGATCTACATTAGATATTATTGTTTTAAATGTTTCTTATATTTTATGGGTGTTACTAATTCTGCAGGGGATTTCCTTTATACATTATTTCATTTCTAAAAAGGGAATGCCGAATGGTGTCAAATGGATAGCTACTTTGTTAGCCTTACCATTAGCATCCTTTATGATATTGCTAGGTATATTAGATTTAGGTTTCGATGTACGTTCACTTGTGAAAGGGAAAACTCAAGAATAAGGGGCTGATGTAGTGGGGACTTTTAGAAAACGACCAATTCGCTATCCGCTTTTTGTTCTTTCCATTTTTGGCATTGTGACGTTCGTGCTTCTATGTATTTGGAATATCGGGGTAGGTATTGGTTATGGAGTAGGTTTTGTTCTATTAGCAGCCTATACGTGGAAGGTAGAACAGATTACCTTTGAAGAAACAGAAAAGTATATTGAATCCATCTCCTTCCGCATGAAAAAAGTTGGGGAAGAAGCATTGCTAGAAATGCCAATTGGAATTTTACTTGTAAATGAGCAATATGAAATAGAATGGTCGAATCCATATATGCAAAGTGTTTTGAATATGGAAAATTTAGTAGGTGAAGGAATCGTTAATATATCTGATGACATCTACGTGCTAATGAAGTCCGAGGAGACCAACGAAGATACAATTACGCTCCGTGATCGTAAGTACCGAGTTTATTATAAAAAAGAAGAGAATTTGCTATATTTCTTTGATATTACTGAGCAAATAGCTATTGAAAAACAATATTATGCAGATCGTACAGTCATTGCGATTTTATTTGTTGATAACTATGACGAAATTACGCAAGCAATGGATGATCAACCGCGTAGTTTAACGAATACGATGGTGACATCCATTGTTAATGATTGGGCGGCTGAGCAAGGGATATTTGTGAAACGAATATCATCTGATCGTTTTTTAGCTGTATTAAACGAATCCATTTTAATGGAGCTTGAAAAGAAAAAATTTGCTATTTTAGATACCATTCGAGAAAAAACAGCGCAAAAAAATATGTCATTAACATTAAGTATTGGTGTTGGTGCAGGATCATCTTCATTAGTAGAACTTGGTGAATTAGCACAATCAAGTCTAGATCTTGTTTTAGGTCGTGGTGGTGATCAGGTTGCCATCAAGCAACCTAGCGGAAAGCTAAAATTCTATGGTGGGAAAACGAATCCAGTTGAGAAACGTACGCGCGTTAGAGCACGTGTTATTTCCCATGCATTACGTGATTTAATTCAGGATAGTGATCAAGTGTTTGTTATGGGACATAAAAACCCTGATATGGACTCTATTGGTGCCTCTGTTGGTGTACGTAAAATGGCACAGATGAATGATGTAAAGGGCTATGTCATCTTAAATTTTGACGAATTAAACGGCAGTGTAACGCGTTTAATGAGTGAAATTGAGAGTAAATCGGATTTCTATGAAAATTTCCTAACACCTGAGGAAGCTGCGACAAGAATGACAGAAAAGTCATTGCTCGTTATTGTCGATACGCATAAACCAAATCTAGTCATCGATTCACATCTATTGAAGCTGGCTGAAAAAGTTGTAGTGATTGATCACCATCGTAGAAGTGAGGATTTTATAGAAAATCCAACGCTTGTTTATATGGAGCCGTATGCTTCGTCCACAGCTGAACTTGTGACAGAGTTACTCGAATATCAACCAAAACGGGCAAAGATTAATATGCTAGAGGCTACTGCATTACTGGCGGGAATTATTGTAGATACGAAGAGTTTTACACTGCGTACAGGAGCCCGTACTTTTGAAGCAGCTTCATATTTACGGACAAATGGTGCCGATACAGTGTTAGTACAGCGATTACTAAAAGAAGATGTCGATACGTATATTGAGCGTTCTAAAATAGTGCAAACTGTTAAGTTCGTGAAGCCAGGTGTTGCTATTGCTGTAGGTGAAGAAGCAAAAGTGTATGATTCTGTACTAATTGCGCAAACCGCAGACATTTTACTAACAATGAAGGATGTTAGTGCTTCCTTTGTCATAGCACATCGTTCAGATGGCAAAATCGGCATAAGTGCAAGATCACTTGGCGAGGTAAACGTACAGCTTGTTATGGAAAAGCTTGGCGGCGGTGGGCATTTAACGAATGCAGCTTGCCAAATCGAAGCAAATTCCATTGCTGGAGTAAAAAAATATTTAGAAGAGGCCATAAATGAGGTACTCGAAGGGAGTTCGGAATCATGAAAGTAGTATTTTTAAAAGATGTTAAAGGAAAAGGGAAAAAAGGAGAAATTAAAAATGTAGCAGATGGCTATGCACAAAATTTCTTAATTAAAAATGGCTATGCGGCCGAAGCAAATGCACAGTCAATGAGTCAATTAGAAGGACAAAAGAAATTAGAAGCTAAAAATGCTGCTGCAGAATTAGCTGAAGCAAAAGAATTAAAAGAAAAATTAGAGGCTTTAACAGTAGAATTAAAAGCAAAATCAGGTGAAGGTGGTCGCCTATTTGGTTCAGTATCTACAAAGCAAATTGCCGATGCACTTCAAAAAGCGCATGGCTTTAAAATTGATAAACGTAAAATGACTTTAAGTGATGGAATTCGTGCGCTAGGATTTACAAATGTACCTGTAAAACTACATCATGAAGTATCTGCAACATTAAAAGTTCATGTAACGGAAGAATAAGGGGCGGCAATCCATGAATGAACCGATGATGGACCGCGTCCCACCGCATAACCGGGAAGCGGAGCAATCGGTTATCGGTGCAATTTTCCTTGATCCTCAAGCGTTAATCACTGCATCTGAAATTTTACTAGCAGATGATTTTTATCATAATGCACATAAGCAAATTTTCGAAACGATGCTACGTTTAAGTGATCAAGGGAAAGCGATAGATGTTGTCACAGTTACTGAAGAATTATCAGCTAAAAAAGAAATTGAGGATGTTGGCGGGCTATCGTATTTACTAGAGCTCGCCAATGCTGTCCCTACAGCTGCTAACGTCGCACACTATGCGAAAATTGTCGAAGAAAAGGCTCTATTACGTCGTTTAATTCGTGTAGCTACTAAAATAGTAGAAGATGGCTATACTCGTGAAGATGAGGTAGAGGCATTACTTGGTGAAGCAGAGAAGAAAATGATGGAGGTAGCCAGTCGTAAAAATGCGGGTGACTTTAAGCATGTTAAAGACGTATTGGTGGAAACCTTTGATAACATTGAGCAGCTTCAATCACAAAAAGGTGATGTTACAGGTATTCCGACAGGCTTCCGTGACTTAGACCATATAACAGCTGGCTTCCAGCGTAACGATTTAATTATTGTTGCGGCACGTCCATCTGTAGGGAAAACAGCCTTTGCATTGAATGTCGCACAAAGTGTTGCCGTTCAAGCGCGGGAAAATGTTGCGATCTTCTCCTTAGAGATGGGTGCTGAGCAGCTAGTTATGCGTATGCTTTGTGCAGAGGGAAATATAGATGCACAAGTTTTACGTACTGGTGCTTTAACAACAGAAGATTGGGGTAAACTAACTATGGCAATGGGGAGTTTATCAAATTCAGGAATTTTTATTGATGATACACCGGGTGTACGTATCAATGAAATTCGCGCAAAATGTCGACGTTTAGCACAAGAGCATGGCCTCGGTATGATTTTGATTGACTATTTACAACTTATTCAAGGTAGTGGTAAAGCAGGGGAGAACCGTCAGCAAGAGGTATCTGAGATTTCACGTTCTTTAAAACATTTAGCGCGTGAATTAAAGGTTCCAGTCATTGCATTATCACAGTTATCTCGTGGCGTTGAGCAACGTCAAGATAAGCGACCAATGATGAGTGACTTACGTGAATCGGGAAGTATTGAGCAAGATGCTGATATTGTTGCCTTCTTATATCGTGATGACTATTACGATAAGGAGTCCGAGAGTAAAAATATGATTGAGATTATTATTGCTAAACAGCGTAACGGTCCAACAGGTACAGTTACACTTGCTTTTAAAAAAGAATTCAATAAATTCATTAATGTGGATTGGTCGCAAATGCCGCCACCACCTCCGCGTGATTAAATATTTATTTGGCTCATCACCAATAGGAGTGAAGACTGGGCGACTTCTTGGGGATCAGCGTCACAGATGAGACCTTGGAGCGCTAGCGAGTGACTCATCGGGCGCCACTAGGAAAGAGCTCTGAGATGAATGCAAATGTAGTTCTTTTAATGTTTGGCCAAACACCGATTGAAAAAGAGGAATTTAACGTTTGCGATTACGCCAAGACGGAATTAATCTGAATGTTAGATAATATTCATACCATTCTGTTATTAAACACGAACGTTGAATCATTTTATTTGATTTTATGTTCGTGTTTTTAACTTTTTTTTGTTGACTAGGCGTTTCTATCATTGTTACAATAATTAACGGCTTAAAAATTGAGATACAAATCGTATCTAACGGAGGTGCTGATTATGACATCAGTAGTAGTTGTAGGAACACAGTGGGGAGACGAAGGAAAAGGTAAAATTACAGATTTCCTTTCACAAAAAGCCGATGCAATCGCTCGTTTTGCAGGTGGCGATAATGCAGGACATACTATTAAATTTGATGGTGAAACTTATAAGCTACATTTAATTCCATCAGGTATTTTTTATAAAGAAAAAACTTCAGTAATCGGAAATGGATTGGTTGTTAATCCAAAGTCATTAGTAACTGAGCTTAGAGGATTGCAAGAGCGTGGGATTGATACGGATAATCTACGTATTTCTAACCGTGCACATGTTATTTTACCTTATCATATCAAACAAGATATCGCTGATGAGGAAAGCCGTGGCGATAATAAAATTGGTACGACTTGTAAAGGGATTGGACCTTGCTATCAAGATAAAGTAGCACGTATCGGTATCCGTATGGCTGATTTATTAGACAAGGATGTATTTGAAGAAAAACTACGTCATAATTTAGCAATTAAGAATAAATTATTCGAGAAATTCTATGAAGTTGAAGGTGTAACATTCGAAGAAATTTTCGAGGAATATTACGGCTATGGACAAGAAATCGCAAAATATGTAACAGACACGTCTAAAATCTTAAATGATGTACTTGATGAGGGCGGCAAAGTGTTATTTGAAGGTGCACAAGGCATTTTACTTGATGTCGATCAAGGTACGTATCCATTTGTAACATCTTCGAATCCTGTTGCCGGAGGTGTAGCGATCGGTGCTGGCGTTGGTCCATCACTAGTTACAAGTGTTATTGGTGTATCTAAAGCCTATACATCTCGTGTTGGTGATGGTCCGTTCCCAACTGAATTATTTGATGAAGTGGGTCAGCAAATTCGTGAAGTAGGTCGTGAATATGGTACGACAACAGGTCGCCCACGTCGTGTAGGTTGGTTCGATACAGTAGTAGTACGTCATTCACGTCGTGTAAGTGGTATTACACATCTTGCACTTAATTCTATTGACGTTTTATCTGGTTTAGAGACAGTGAAAATCTGTACAGCGTATAAATATAAAGATGAAACAATTACGGAGTATCCTGCAAATCTTCATATTATTGAACAATGTGAGCCAATGTATGAAGAGCTTCCAGGTTGGTCAGAAGATGTAACAGGCTGCAAAACATTAGAGGAGCTACCTGAGAATGCACGACGCTACGTAGAACGTGTAAGCGAATTAACAGGTATTCAAATTGCTACTTTCTCTGTTGGTCCTGCACGTGAACAAACGAACGTTTTAGTGGACGTTTGGGAAGCATAATAAATGAAAAATACAAAAGGGTGTGCCGTATACGGTACGCCTTTTTTGTATTTGTTAAAGAAACTATATTCTATGATAACGCCTACGTGTTGCCCTCAGTAGCTCAACCTACATAAGCTGAAATTTTCATAAAAATACGGTTATTGGCTCATCGGACGCCCCTAGGAAGCTTTGCTCTGTGCGAAAGCGAAGTGCTAACG
>NZ_JARVRU010000146.1:0-38720 GCF_030209535.1 Lysinibacillus sp. fls2-241-R2A-57 | reverse complement strand
TTAGATTTAAAGCAAAATCTCAATTTTCCCTGTCCATTTTCTTGACATAGTATCATATAGAGCTATCTTGCAAATGGATCAGAAAGGAATCTCTCAAACTTCAATTGATTTTTTAGTTGAGAATATTGGAGATGACTTTGAAAAGTTCCGCAAAAAATATAAATTTTTATCAATTGCTAAAGGATTTTTGAGAAGTTATTCCTCACTAAAAGAAATGAAATTACAAAGAGAAATATCAAATTTAGAGCAATCTGGTGAGAAGGAACCTTTAAAGAAACTTGAAAGTGATTGGTACTATGCAGATATTATAAATAAGCTACCAAATTATTTGATGTTTGAGGATTTCTATTTAATTAAAGAACATACCAATTATGAATACTTTGTGCTCAATCGAGCTAGCGATGAAATCTTTTTACTAGACTACAACAATTTAGAAAACATTGAACGTATATTTGTAAATTCATCAATAGAGACTTTTTGTCATTCGCTAGCAATCTATAAACGGTATGTTAATAAAATTACTAAATACTACAATGATTTTCGAGATAAAGAGGAAATGAAATTTAGTGATAAAATCTTGGCAATCCCTCATCAATTAAGGACTAAGTTACGAAAGATTGATTCTACTCTAGAACCTTTACATTATTGGGAGACAATATGTAATGAATGGGAAGAAAAACTTGTGCTACTAGAATCGTCCCATAAAAAAGGTTTAGGGCTTCAAGGCTGGTAAATATAAAATTAGCCCTCTCAAAACAATATGAGAGGGCTTTTACAATTTATTTTGGTAATGTAAACGTTACTTTATGGCCTTTAGAAGTATCCTTTGCCCCTTGATCTCGAATTGGACCTAATTCAATTTCAAAGGATTTATCTTTCCAAATTTTTTCATATTGCTCTTGGTCTAATACGAATACTTGCAATAGCTCGCCAGTTTCTCCAGCTTTAACAACGTCATTATAACTGTAATTTAATAACATGCCTTCGCTCAATAAATATTGCGCTCCATCATTAACAGTTAATTTTGAAGACATAGAAGATAAGCCAATTTCACTAGCAGCTTTATTGTCTAGCTTAAATTTCACTGTTAATAAAGTAACACCGTTTGTGAAATTGGAGAAACGAGGAGCTTCCACCTCATTTGGTGTAAATGCTGTAAACTGATATCCATCTAAAATAGCATTTACATCACCAATTTTTTTACTGTCATTGATGCCGCTTTTTTCTTTCAGCATCTTCTTTTCACCCATATTGTCCATCGTTACTTTATCTTGATAGAATGATGCGTTACTTGATACTTTTTTCGAACCATCCGTATTTAAAGCAAGATTAAATCTTCCTTCTGAACCAATAGTAGCATCATATTTTTCTTTTTCAGAAAGCGGTACTGGAACCATAACTGATACTGTGCCCAGTTCATTGATTTTTGCTAAATCTGTTGCACCGAATGGATAAGCGATATATCCTGTTAGCTCTTCACCCTTTTTTAGCAAATAATCTGTTTCATAGCCTAGTTTTGTTGGCAATTGATCTTCTTTAGGAATTAATTCCTTATAGTTCGTATAATATTTATCTGCACCCGTAAATGTAATATCTAAAGTAGGCGTATAATAAACATCTTTATCCATGTCATTTTTCACTGTGTATTTAGCTAAAATGACACCACCATTTGTTTCCTCGTTAAAAGGAATATTAAAATCAGTATGGAAATCCTTTAATTCTACTACTGAATATGCATCAAGTGAAATTGAAACATTCTCCATTTTATGTACTTGGGGTTCATTGTTTTCAAAAAGAACTTTAGTTTTCCCTTGAGTTTCCTTTTCCATATAGGAAATTAAAGAAGCAAAGTCAGCTGATCCTTCAGTTGATTTCTTATCTTTTTTAGGCTCGTCTTTTTTGACTTTATCTTGTTCTTGTCCTTTTTCTTCCTGTGTGTTCTTTGAATTATCGTCTTTTTTTGCTTCATCCTCACTGTTTCCACAGCCACTAAGAATAATTGAAGTGGATAAAACTAGCGAAGACATTAAAAATAAACTCTTTTTCATTTCTTCCTCCAAGATGTATCTTCATAAATTTTTAGCTCAATAAAAAAATTATACTAATAAAGCTATTTTTTGTTTCATCACCAAAAATGATATTTGTCCAGTTGGAACATAAATCACCCCCACGTTATGGTGATGAATCTATTATTCGAGCTGATACCCATTTTAATCCACATTTATCACCAAAACAACTTGCATTGGAAGAAATTATACTATTGAAGCAATGACAATCCAAATATTGTTTTTTTAATAATTCAATCTAATTTTTCAAATTCCATTAATTTGCATATTCAGTCTTTTTTAAGTTGTTTTCTTCGAATAATAATTATGAATGTACTAAAAAAAGTATATATCTCTTAACTTTCAGAAAATAAGTATAATATACCCAAGAACATAGTCGCATGTGAAATGATGTATTCTATCAATTACACCTCGGCGTTATTAACGTTGTGGCTTCACTTTCCCACAGATACATTGTTACAGATAAGACAGTGTTAGACTAACTTTTTGCACTGAGATAATACGTATAGTAACCACCCTACTATTTTCACACTTTTTCGATAAAGTCTACTGGCTCGCTCTAGTGTTTCCTTCTATGACACTAATACGCAAGGAGCCACATAGTTTCCAGTTAACTTACATATAAAGCATACGTTTTAACAAATGTCGTCCTCAACTTAAAGTAACAAACCAAAACTTGGCAATTTTTAAATATTTTCTCTATAATTGTTATCAACAAGTAAGTTAATACAATGAGGTAAACATGAAAAAAAGTCGTAATAACATGTTCAAAATACTTTTATTACCGTTAATAGTGGCTTTGTTGACTACTTTAAGTATTCAATTCATCGAGGAAAACTCCGATTCCGCATTAATCAGGTTTACAATGTTCGAAAATCTCATGTTATTTGTGCTGCCATTTTTAGCAATCTATTTATTTATGATTATTTTTGTAGTACCTATTGATCTCTATTTGATTAAACAACTACAAAATAAAATAACTTATTTCATTCTCTTTAACCTAATTGGTTTAGCTTTGGTTAGTTGTATTAATATATGGATATTAGGCAATTATGGATTGCATTCTTTGTTTTTAATCTTCCCGTCTGTTTCCTTGCTATCGATTATTGAATGGAATTCCGATACAAAATGCGTTTAAATCCGTTACATTCGCTCAAAAGAAGTTCTCTAAGAAAAAAGTAGCTAGATAAAAGATAACTATCTCTTTTCTAGCTACTTTTTTCATATGATTTTAATTTTACAGCAGTCCTGCCTTTATTAAATATTCACGTGCCACATCCGCTACATTTTTACCTTCTACATTGACTTGATAATTCATTTCACGCATTTCATCATCTGTAATTTGATTTGCTAGCTTATTTAAGGCTGTTTCGATCTCAGGATATTTGTCTAGCGTCTCTTTCCTTAGTAAAGGTGCCCCTTGATAAGGTGGAAATAATTGCTGATCATCTGTCAAAACTTGCAAATTGTACTGACGTATTTCACTATCTGTTGAATAAGCATCTAATAAATCGATATTTCCTGTTTGAATAGCTTGATATCTAAGCTTTGGCTCCATAGTTGTTATATTAGAAAGTGTAATGCCATAACGTTTTTGAATGCCCAAATAACCATCTTCTCGATCATTAAATTCCAATGTGAAGCCGGCTTTTATCGTTTCTTGAATAGGCTTAAGGTCAGAAATTGATTGCAAATGATAGGCTTCGGCCATTTCCTTTGACACAGCCAATGCATACGTATTGTTATATTTCATCGGACTTAACATTACCATGTCAAATTTGTTCATCATTCCTGCTTTTGCCTGATTATAAACATCCCCCTGATTATTATTGATAGCTTCCTCTTTTAAAAACTCTGAAATAGCTGTCCCCGTAAATTCTGGATAAATATCGATACTGCCAGATTTTAGCGCATTAAATACAAAGGAAGTTTTACCTAGTCCAGGTTTTAATTGCACTTTTAAGTCTGTTTCATCCTCAATAAGCAATTTATACATATTGATAAGAATTTCAGGCTCAGAGCCAAGCTTGCTTGCAATGACAATTTCTTCTTGCTCTTTGAAGTTTAGTAGTGGCAAGATCATCATTAATAATGCCACAACGCTAATAGCGCTCAATGATATAATCGTTTTTCTAAAAGAAAGTGATTCTAGCTTTTTTAGCAAAAAGTCAAATACTAATGCTAAAATCGCCGCAGGAACAGCTCCTAAAATAATAAGTGATGGATTATTTCGGTCAATACCAAGCAAAATGATATCTCCTAATCCCCCCGCTCCGATTAATGCTGCCAAAGTTGCCGTTCCAACGATTAATACCATAGCTGTTCTAATCCCTGCCATGATAACAGGCATTGCAAGTGGCAATTCTACCTTTATTAATCGCTTTCGTGAATTCATCCCCATGGCCATTGCCGCCTCTTTTAATGATGGATCCACTTCGTTTATTCCCGTAAATGTATTACGTAAAATCGGAAGAAGAGCATAAACAACTAGGGCAATAATTGCAGGTACTTTTCCGATGCCAAACAGTGGAATCAATAAACCTAATAGCGCTAATGAAGGAATCGTTTGTAAAACTGCACTAATCCCAATAATACTTTCCGCTATTTTCTTTTTATTTGTTAAATAGATTCCTAGAGGTATAGCAATTATTACTGCAAAAAATAGCGCAATAAAGGAAATTTGAATATGCTCTAATAACGATGCCCATAGTTGGCCTTTTCGTTCGCTAAACACTTCAAAGAAATTAGTCATTTTCATTACCTCTTTCTAAGGAATCATGCTGTGCTAAATACTGAAGCATCGATGCTCTTGTGATTACGCCAATTATTTTTCCGTTATCTTCTACACCTAAACACTCATATTGAGCTAATTTTTGAAGAATCGTATGTAAAGATTCTTTAGAAGAGATGGTGTTCTCTATATTTCTTTGATCATCTTTATCAGCAATTGGTTCGATTACAGCTTGGAGATGGAAAGTATTCATTCCATACTCTTTTACACCAATAAATTCACGAACAAAATCATTCACAGGATTTTGTATGATTTCATGAGGAGTACCAATCTGTACAATCTCTCCATCCTTCATTACACAAATTCGATCGCCTAATTTTAAGGCCTCTTGCATATCATGCGAAACGAAGACAATCGTTTTTTGTATAGTTCGCTGAAGCTCCAGAAGATCATCTTGTAATTTTGTGCGACTAATCGGATCTAATGCACTAAAAGGCTCATCCATTAAAATGATTTCGGGATCAGCTGCTAACGCACGAATAACACCAACTCTTTGTTGCTGGCCACCAGAAAGCTCTTTTGGCTTGCGTTGACTATATTTATCTGGTTCAAGTCCAACCATATCCAATAACTCATGAACTCGTTGCTGGACTTCCGATTTACTCCATTTCTTTAATTCAGGGACAACTGCTATATTTTCTTCAATCGTCATATGGGGGAAAAGTGCAATTTGTTGTAGTACATAGCCGATATTCCAGCGTAATTCATGTATATTATAATCACTAATTCTTTTGCCGTTAATTCGAATGGTTCCTTCCGTTAAATGAATTAATCGATTAATCATCTTTAATAATGTTGTTTTTCCACAGCCACTAGGTCCGATAAGAACAAAAAATTCTCCCTTGTTGATTTCCAAATTAATAGCTTTCACTGCGACTTGGTCATTTACATATTTTTTTGTGACATTTTCAAATGTTATCATTGTATAAGCTCCTTTTTTAAAGAGACATCATTTTACAGGCATGTTGATTAGGAAAAATAGGTTTATTATTGAGCGATATAACACACCTGATCATTTCACTTTTTATTATTCACCAACTAAAGGGCTCATCACCAAAACGTGTGGATGATTTCCGTTCCGGCTGGGAGCTTTCCTGGGGTCGTTCAATAGAAAATCCATAATGATTGTTTCAAAATCATTATGGATTTTCTCTATTTCATTCTAAAAACCTCACCTTTAGGTATAAAAGGAAGGTTTGCACCTTGAGGTATGACAAATGCATGCTCTCTTTTAATAGATAACCGATCACATTCTCCATCTGTAATGATAAGAATTGGGCCATTTTTCGGGAAATCATGAGCTTCTTCAATCATCCGTATTCCAGGCTGTAACACAGTTCCTCCTCTACCTCTAACTTTCACTTTTGTCAAAAGCTCTTCTGGAGGCAAGTATCCAGCATCATAGGCGATAGCATCACAAAATACTACTCGTACTAACGGAACATCTCTTGCAATGCTATAACTCACAATTGTTCCTAATGCTTTACCCAATAATACACGATCCATCGAACCAGAAGTATCAATAATTACCGCAAAAGTACGTCCGTCCGCTTCCCCACTTTGTTGAATCCATCTTGGCCTTGCAATATCAGGTGATGATGCTTGTCTTCTACTCGGACGAGCGTAAGTTCTAATTTTTTCTAAAGGCTGAAACATACGATCAAACCATTTCGCCAATTCTACATCCCATGCAATAGGTGGCTGTGAGAGACTTCGAATTTCTTCAATTAAACCTTGAGGTAGATATCCTCGTTCTTGAGAAATATGATAGCTCAATCCTTGACTTAAGGCTCTTCTATAAAAGGTTTCAAGGTCAATTCCTGCTTTACCTTGCCAAAAGTCTGGTGTTTTTGTTTCAATAATATCTACTGCCCCTTGCCCTCTAAAGGTTCTTAATTTTCGATACACCCTGATGTCCGTCACAATTCGATCGTAGATGGATTCTGCAGATAACCCCTTTAACTCAGGGTCATATAATCCTCCAATTTCTGGAATATCTCCAATTTTCATTTCAATAAGCCAGCCATTGATGACATAATCACAAGCAACATTCCACAAATAAGGGTCACGACCTAGTCTTCGAGTAGCATGGCTTAAACCCGCATGAAGAAGTTCGTGGGCTAATAAAAATCTCATTTCTTCATCCGTCATAGGTACTGAGGAATTAATATATATTTCCTTTGTATCAACCGAAATAGCTGCAACAGAAATATCCATTCTTGTACAGACAAGTGGATCATCAATAATATTAAAATCAGAGGCAAGCGCGCCAAATAGTGGATATGAACTCATAAACCAAGCTTTAGCCTTCTCTGCTTGTGTTTTAATTGCAGAGCCAGAAAGAGATCTATCTACCCCTCCTGCTACTCGAATGGCACTTTGAACTGCTCTTGATAATCCTTCCGCAAACAATACAGGGAAATTGCTATTTCTTCTATAATAGTATCCGTCTTTATCATGAGAAATAATAAAATCAGCTTCTCCTGGTAATGTGCTATAGATCTTTAAAGGCTCAGGAACCCCTTCTTTTGTAAATCGCTCATACAATTTCTCTTCATTAGCGAAAGAATCAAAAATAGGTTCATTCATTTCTCGTGGTGCCTGACCAAATTTTAATTCTGCAAGAAATTTTGTAATGTAACAATCACATGCAATATTCCAAAGCTCCTGATTCTCTTTTGGTTGCTTATGGTTTAAACCTAGATGCAATAAGCAATGGGCGGCTATGATATAAGCCCATTCACCCGGCTTACCATTTTTCCTATTATTTACATATATTACACCAGAGCTTGTTACATACGCCCAATCTTTTAATGGCATTTCTTCATATTGAATATAAGCAGCTTTACATAAAGCTTCAAACAAAGGATGCTCGCTTACAATTGCTTGTCCACGCGCTATATTTTTTTCATTTTTATGTTCAGTATTCGATTTACTCTTTTTTTTCGCCATTTACTAACCATCCTTTTTAGCTACTAAACGTGGTAAATCTCTTATAACCTCAAGCATAAACCATGCAGGCAATACTTCACCCTTTTGCTCAGAGACAACCATTTGAGCTATTTCTAGACTTATTGAGGATAATTCTTTAATGAGATCCTTGGAACGGAATGCTAGTTGTCTTTGATTTCCCTTCATCATTGTATTTTCTTTAGGGAGTTCCTTTATTAGCTGTGCCCGGAAGGATTGTGCCATAAAATATAACAGATCTCTTTCTTCAGGCTGGTCTGGCCAACGCAACTCACCATTCATTATTTTGGCTAAATCGTATTTACTTTGAACTTGTTTAATAAATGCTTTAAACTGACCAGCAACATGCGGAGAAAGGCAACTACTTGCAAGCAACTCGACATCTTTTTCTTTTAGGTTCTTACCATATGCATACAAGCAATCACTGAGCATATGCCAAGATCGGGGTGTTGAAAAGGGCTCCTCTGTTTTAGGAGGCTCACTCCATAAATGGTCGGGGCGCATCTGAATATATTCGATTACATATGGATGAATTTCATGTTCATATGCCCACTCAAGCCAATCTTTATGAGATACTCTTAGCTGTACGTGAACCATACGGTTGATTAAAGCTGAAGACATAGGCTTTACGATGGCACTATCTTGCGCTCGGTTTCCTGCACCAATCACAATTGTTCCCTCTGGCAGTATAAATTCTCCGATTCTTCGATCATGAATCAAACTATAAAAAGCTTTTTGAACCTCTTGAGAGCATGCATTCAATTCATCTAAAAATAAACAATATGGTTCATTCTGTGCAATTATTTTTGGTGGACAAAATACGCTGTAACCGTCCTTTATTTGAGGCACGCCAATAATATCCTCTGGAGCCAGTTGACTGCCTAATAAAGAAACACAATTCATACCTAATTCTGCTGCAAAATTTTCTACAATCGCTGACTTTCCAATACCAGGAGCTCCCCAAATAAAAACTGGTCTAATAGGCGCGATATTTAATAGAAAATCGTATAATTGTTTTTGAGTAATGCTAAAAATAGTATTCAATGAAAACTTCCTTTCAAGATTTATAGCTTATTAAATGGCTCATCTCCAAAAGTTGTGGATGACATTTTTTAAAATATATGCACTGTATATTAGTTGATCTTCGTTACGGCTGGGCGACTCTCGGGGATCAGCGTCACAGATGAGACCCTGGAGCGAGCAATTAGGGGAACGAAGGCTAAAAGCATCACGTCCTGTGATAACGCCTTCGTGACCAACATCCTTTTGGCCCAAGCGGCTCATCGGACGCCCCCAGGAAGCTCTGCTCTGCGCGGAAGCGAAGCGTTAGCGATTCTTTTATCTGTGCGAAAGCGTAGTGACAGCAACAACTAATGTTTTCTGTAGCGAAAGCAAAGCGGCAGCTACAATTGTTTTATCTGTGCGAAAGCAAAGCGTCAGCTACAATTGTTTTATCTGTGCGAAAGCAAAGCGGCAGCAACAAAGCGCCCAGTCGGAACGGAAATCAACCACACGTTATGGCAATCAGACTATTAAATGTCAATAATACCATTTCTCACCCTTATAAGTAACTAGTGTATGATTCTTGTCATTTCAAAAAATTGCTGGTAAATGAGGAACTAAATGAGTTATTTTTCGTTCTATGAATTATGTATACTATAATAAAAACATGACTTTATTTCTATTGATGACTCTGCAATAATTAGAAATATATTAACATTGAATAGAAAGGAGAGAGATGTTGTAATCTACCAACATCAATGAAACAATGAAATACTTAATAAATTTCTTTAAAGGTCTTATAATTACAATTATTGTTATCTGTATTTCGTTTTTTATGGTGACACAGGTGTTCAATACTAATGAAACCACAGAGCCTGTAGTTGTCGATACTACTCCTAGTGTTGAAGAGTTTATTGGCTCCATTGCAGAAATTGCTCGGAAACTTGGTGCTGAAAATGACTTGTATGCTTCAGTTATCATTGCGCAAGCCGTTTTAGAAAGTGAGCACGGACAAAGTGGCCTCGGATCTGCTCCAAATAACAATTTATTTGGTATGAAAGGTAGTTACCAAAATAACTCAGTAAAGTTGGAAACATCCGAGGATGATGGTTCTGGTAATATGACAACGGTAATGGCTGATTTCCGCAAGTATCCTTCCTACGAGGCATCCATAGAAGATTATGTTAAATTAATGCTTAATGGGGTTTCCTGGAACGAGGATTTCTATGCAGGCGTTTTTAAAAGCAATACGAAGTCCTACACAGATGCTACGAAGTTTTTAACAGGCTCCTATGCAACTGATTCACGATACAATGAAAAGCTAAATGCACTAATTGCAAAGTATGACTTGCAACAATATGACAGCCCTGTCAAAGACAAAAAAACAATTACCGTGACTGATGGTGACTCTCTTATGCATATTGCAGAGGCTCATAATGTTAAAGTTACGTCCATTAAACAATGGAATCAGCTTCGATCTGATACACTTGAAGCAGGTCAACAATTAAATATTTATCAATATTAACGAAAAACCTCCAAGCTTAATAGGATTTATCCTAGTAGCATGGAGGTTTTAGTATTATTAATAGAACCTTTCTTTCACGAAACTAATGCTTCTAATAAAAACTCCTCATATACAAGGATAGGCTTAATAAGAAAAAAGCTTCCTTTTGTATCCTGTTCGGATATCCATTTATTAATCATAAAACCTTAAAATCTTTCATACTTTCTCCAAGAATATAATGTGAAAACCACATCAAATTCTGCTTCATAATAGCCACATTAATTCCTGGCTGGTCAGAACTATATGCCATTCCTTTAAATATTATTAATTCTGTATCAACTTCCATATCCCTTAATCCTTGATATAGCTCATATGCATTTGGAGTTGGAACTCTTGCATCCTTTTCGCCGTGTTGGATTAAAGTAGGCGTACAGGCTGATTTAATATATGTCATTGGTGAAGTTTTGCTATAGATCTCTGGATCATTCCATGGACTATTTCCTAAATACATCCTAATAAAGTAAGGGATATCTGTATTTACATAATGGCTACTCCAATTAGTAATTCCACCTCCAACTGAAACTGCTTTAAATCTACTACTAAATGTAGAGCAAAAAGCTGATATATAGCCACCGTTGCTCCATCCCATAACCCCTACTCTATCTTTATCTGCCATCCCTTTGTCAACTAGTTTATCCACTCCAGATATAACATCATCGTAGTTAGCAATTCCCAGTTTTCTATAGTTTGCTTTTAAAAATTCATTACCATATCCCGAACTTCCCCTGTAGTTTGGTTCTAAAACGATAAAACCTTTTTCGATAAACTGTTCAATAGGATATTTCTCATTAAAACAGTCTGAAAATATTGGAAAGGACGCCCAAGCCGGACCACCATGAATTACTACTAATAAAGGATATTTTTTATTGGCGTCAAAGTCTACTGGGGTTGATAAAACTCCCTCTATTTCAAGTCCATCACTACTTTTCCATGAGATTATTTCCCTGTTACTTTTAATCTTTCCTTTGAAAAAGCTATTTTCATTTGTTATTTTTTTATCGTCTAAATAGATTTCAAAGGTTTCATTTGTAATTGCTTTATTATAGGCTAAATGATTTCCGTTCCTTGTTATAGAAGCATCCATTATAAAACTATTTACTGTTTCGCTTAACATTTCCACAGTGCCATCCTCACATAGCAACCCAATAAGATAATTCGTTTTATGCTGCCATCTAATTAAAATTCCTTTAGCTGTCCACCGTAATGGAATAACCGTGCTATCAAAATCTTTTAAAGGTTGAATTCGCCCTCCAGTATTAATATCATAGATCTCTAGTGTATTGTCTTGTATATGGGTCTGATAGTAATCCTTCCCCCTGATACTTGCTGAGTAACATATTTTGCTACCTTCAGGAGAAAAGCACACGCTCCCTCCCAACAACTTATCTATATTCAACTTTTTCAGCTCTCCAGCTTTAATATCTAATATGTATAGATCTCCATTAATAGTATCTCCCATATTTGGGCTTGGTGTAGCCATTAATACAACCCTTTTCCCATCATCTGAAATATCAAATTCATGGACATGAAAATCCTTACCATCAGTTAGCTGATAAACAACACTATCGTGTTCATCATTATCATTTTGAACCACTTTTTCAATGTAATATAAACTATTATTCTGGTATTCCTTGCCTATATGATGGAAATCTCCATATAGTTCCTTACGTTTCTTTATCGTCTCAGATTCTTTTGACTGTGCAACATAATAAAAACCCTTGCCAGCAGGCTCCCATTTGAATTGACTGACCCCTTCTTTCTCATCAGTAATTTGAACCCCCTTATAACCATCTATTGACTTCACAAAGAGCTGATTTTTCTTATTAACTGGGCTAAGGTATGCGATAGCTCGAGAATCTGGAGACCATAACGGGTATGTGCTATCTAAATCTCCTGTTGTTAATGGGTAGCACTGCCCCTTATCTTTTTCATATATCCATACATGATTCCTATATTTATTGTTTTTCCAGTTAGCAGTCTTTTTGACAAATGCAACGTTTTTGCCATCATCACTTATATTTGTACCTGATAAAATTGGTATTGAAATAATTTCTTCTATACTTAGATATGTTTTTTCATTCATTTCCATAAGTACACCCCTCGTTTCTTTCATCATAGATTGAAAATGATCTTTACTAAATTTCTATAAAATGGACGAAAATCCCTTCTTCTACTAACTAGCCGTATAACGAAAAGACAACCATTTTTACTGAGTGTCTTAATGAAAGTTTATTTATTTCAAAAATAGGCTCTTCACCAAAACATGTGCTTGACTAAAAGCCGTATTCAATCCATTCTGCATTGCACTCGAGTAAAATCGTTTCCTTATAGTGTTGCGGGTTACGCGTGAAAAAGTGACGACGTTGTAGGGCTTTAATGAGGTTATTTTTCCCTTCAACTTCCGCATTGGTGAAACGTAATTGATGGTAATTACGATTTCATCTTGCCAATTATGCATTTAAGATTAAAATTATCAATTAAAGTCTGGCAATCTTTTATCGTTTTGATTGTAGGATTAATTTAAATCATGTAGATCCTCCTTTCATTTTTTAGTGTTTAACCGTTTGTCTTAGTTGTTCATATACATCACCCCAGGTTTTTTAAAAACCAAAAAAGACGCCTCTGTTAGTAAACAGAAGCATCTCGCTCAACAAACGTATTCACTCAATGTGTAAAAATCAAAGAGTGGTAGAATAGATATATGACAGGTGAAAGTTAGCTTCTTGTTTATTTATTATGAGATTAGCTTTACTAATAAATAAACAATTGCTCATATTCTTCACCCTCCGTTCATTCAAATATAGTGGGTAAACATAAAATCATTTTTTTGTAAATCTAATTAAAACTTTTAAAATAGAGTCCCTACCGCGGTTATTGTTGTTGCCAAATCTTTTCGATATTGTTGATGCTGGTCGTCTAGACTATTAATAGTAACCTCGTTCCCCCCAAGCGAAGAATGTACATAAAGGTTATCGCCTATATATAAAGCAATATGTCCTGGGAAGTATAGTAAGTCTCCCTTTTGTATGAGCTCTAGTGATATTTCTTTGATAGGAAAACCTTCAACAATTTTGGCATCGCGATAAATATATACCCCATTTAGCATATATGCCATTGAACAAAGGCCTGAGCAATCAATACCTAGCGGCGATTTCCCTCCCCAACGATAGGGTGTTGCTAAATAGCTAAGCGCTGTTCGGACAACATTTTCTCGTAATTGGTGCTCGGATAAGCTGTTTTCTGGTATTTTTTCTTGTAACCATTGCCTACGTACATAGCCGATCTCACCTGACACTAATTGCACAGTTGCCCATTCTGGATCTAGCTCTTCAACAGCAGAAGAACAGATGAGTGAGCCTTTAACGAGCGTCATCATTTTCACACTTTGAATTTGAGGCAACTGCAAAACATCGGCGAAGCTTTGGTTAATAAAATGGTTTGCTTCTTGTAACCAAGTTTCCGTTTTTATTTCATCAACTATTAGGTTATCCTTCTGGCAATAGCCTTCATAGCGATAAACGGTTTGTATACGTACCCAGCTCTCATCAATTTCTGCCATGATTTGAACCGTCATTCCGTATAGTATCTCATCCACTAATGCTGAGGCTTCATCTGGATTTGCATGTAAATTTGCAATCATTGACGTCACAATGGCATTCATTTTATCATCCCCTCCCGCTTCACCAAATAATCATAAACAACTTTGGAAATACGACCAATTAGCTGCCTTGCATGATCATTATTCGTAACCTCTGTTACGAAAACACCAATGAGATAATCCCCAGAGCTACTGTACACAATCCCAACATCATGATCTACCGTCTCAAGACCACCTGTTTTATGTGCAAGTTTCACATCATCTACTAAATAACGCTTTAATGATTCGTGTACACGTTGACGACTTAAAATATTTAGCGTAAGCTCACTAAATGTTGGTGTTAACAGGTTTCTGCGATAAATCCGCGAAAATAACTGTGCCATATCATGTGCTGATGTAGTATTATCAATGCCTTTTGCAAGCCTTTCAAAATCCATCATCTTGCGTTGGATTGTTGTATGCGGAAGCCCAATTTCACGAAAATATTGATTGAGTCCACTTATTCCTAGAAAATCGATGAGTACATTAGTTGCTGTATTATCACTCGTAATAATCATCCATACTAAAAGCTCATAGATGGTGCTTTGCTCTAGGCGCTGCTCACTAATAACACTAAATTCAACCCATTCTTCTGGTGCTATCTTAATCACTTGCTCTAAGGATATATTGTTACTTTCTACATAATTTAGAACAGCTATGAGTATAGGCACCTTAATTAAGCTAGCACTGGAAAATATGCCGTCTAGCTTTTCACTGATAATAAAATGCTCAGTTTTACAATCTTTCACAAACATTTGCACTTTAAAGGGCGTTTCTTGTAGCATCTTTTTGATTGCCTGCTTCATATTTCACCTACTCTATCACTTTTATCATCTGATTCTCCGTATCCATTGTGATCGTTCGACCTAATGGCAGTGACATCGTCGGTAAACAGTGACCGCAAGTAATATCCATGAGGATAGGTTTATTGAGTGGTACTAATATTTCTTGAAAAATTGTTTGCAGTGAGAGGCTATTCTCTGGACGCTCGGGATTTTCAGGACCACAATTTGTCCAAGCTCCTAATAATATACCTGCCACCTCATCTAGTTTGCCTGCTAATTTTAGCTGAGTAAGCATCCGATCAACGCGTTGCTCATTCTCGTCTACATCCTCTAAAAACAATATTTTTCCCTTTGTATCAATTTCATAAGGTGTCCCAAGAGATGCTGTCACTAGCGTTAAGTTCCCACCAATAAGCTGCCCTCTTGCTTTTCCAGCGCTAAGAGTTGTCATTGAGTGCTCAGGAATATTTTCAAGACGGTAGTCACTGCGGTCTGTTGCTGTCACAGTTTGGATAAAGGAATTCCATGTATAATAATCCATCTCCGGCTGAATAAATTCTGTAGAAGGCATAGGTGTATGATAGGTAACAAAGCCACATTTTTGGTTAAAGGCGATATGTAGAGCCGTCACATCGCTATAGCCAGCAAATACTTTTGGGTTTGCCTTGATCATATCGAAGTCAAGAAGCGGTAAAATTTTCGTTGCTCCGTAACCTCCACGTATGCAGAAGATGCCGTCAATATTTGAGTCCCTAAACATTTCATTCACTTCAGAGGCACGTAGTTCATCAGAGCCCGCTAAGTAACCATGCCTTGCTCGACAAGTTTCCCCTGCAACAACTTTAAAACCTAGCTTTTCAATACTTTTAATAGCAGGCAAAAATTTTTCAGGTGGAGTTGCACCCGAAGCACTTATAAGACCAATTGTGTCACCTTTTTTCAATGCCTTTGGACGAATCATTTGCTTACCTCCATTTTTAGTGAAGTTCGGTATCTTTCCAATTCCTCTTCATTGGCCAATACAAAATGACCTTCGTCTATTTCGATAAATGACGGTGGCTGAATGTCATAACGGTGCTGTGACGGATCATAGATTTCTACGACTTTATCACGCTCCTTATAAGGATTCGGTTCAGGTACTGCCGATAATAATGCCCTTGTATATGGATGAAGGGGATTAGAAAACAGCTTTTCCGTCTCTGCAAGCTCGACAATTTTACCTTTATAAATAACAGCAGTTCGGTCAGTAATAAAACGGACTACAGATAAGTCATGTGCAATGAATAAATAGGTTAAATCATTTCGCTCTTGTAGGTTTGCTAATAAATTTAATACTTGCGCACGAATGGAAACATCTAATGCAGAAATCGGTTCATCCGCAATAATAAACTCTGGTTCCATTACTAACGCTCGTGCAATGCCGATACGCTGTCGCTGTCCTCCTGAAAATTCATGCGGGAAACGACTAGAAAACTCCGGTAATAAGCCTACATTTAATAAAGCATTACGTACCTTCTGTTGACGATCCGCCTCGTTTTTGAAATTTTTTGTATTGATAAGCCCCTCAGAAATAATATAGTCAACCTTGGCACGTTCATTTAGAGATGCCATAGGATCTTGAAAAATCATTTGGATTTTCTGTGTAATTTCTCGATCCCACGCTTTTGAGATTTTGCCATTTACTTTCTTACCATGATACAGTATTTGTCCTTCAGTCACTTCATTGATTCGCATTATAGCTCGACCAATCGTTGTTTTTCCTGACCCTGATTCACCAACTAAGCCAAATGTTTCACCTTTGAAAATATCAAAGCTGACATCATCAATCGCTATAAATTTATTTTTGCCTTTACCAAAAACAACTTTTAAATTTTTCACCTCGACTAACACTTCTTTATGACTCATGCGCGTATCGTCTCCCTTCTTCGAAAAATGCTTGCAACGCTTCAGGAGGCTCTACTTTAGGAGCGAGTGGATCTAATAGCCATGTACGAGCAAAATGTGTGTCACTCACCTGAAAAAATGGCGGACGTTCCACAAAATCAATCTTTAACGCATATTGATTGCGAGGTGCAAAAGCATCTCCTTTAATCTCTTGAAAAAGATTTGGTGGAGTACCCTTAATAGAATAAAGCTGCTCCCCTTTTGAACCTAGTTGCGGTAATGAAGAAATGAGTGCCCATGTATAGGGATGCTTGCCATTAAAGAAAATTTCATGCGTCTTCCCTATTTCGATGACATCACCTGCATACATGACTGCAATACGGTCAGCAACCTTCGCTACAACGCCTAAATCATGCGTGATATAAACGGTTGTTAGTCCATATTTTTCTTGAAGATTTTTTAAAAGCTGCAAAATTTGTGCTTGGATTGTTACGTCTAATGCAGTTGTTGGTTCATCACAAATTAAGATCTTAGGCTTACATGCTAGCGCAATGGCTATTACAATTCGTTGACGCATGCCGCCTGAAAATTCGTGAGGATATTGTTTATAACGCTTTTCCACATCGTGAATACCAACATCTTTTAACAATTTCAACGTTTCTTCGAATGCTGCTTTGCCCTTTAAATTCTGATGTAAAATAACACATTCCTCAATTTGCTTGCCAATCGTTTTAAGTGGATTTAATGATGTCATTGGATCCTGTGTCACCATGGCCACTTCTTTTCCACGAATACTTAACCACTCCTGCTCGGTTTTAAACTGTGCTAAATCCCGGTCATTGTAGATGATTTCCCCCTGATCAATGTAGCCATTTTTATCAAGTAAGCCCATGATTGATTTCATCAGCACTGATTTTCCTGAGCCAGATTCGCCAACGATTGCAAGACTTTCACCTTTGTACAAATCGAGGGAAATATTACGAATGGCTGTTAGCACTCTGCCACGAAGTGTAAATTTAATGACTAGGTTATGAATAGTTAAAATACGTGTTTGAGTTTGTGTCACTTCCAACATCCCCCTTTATACGTGATTTTTCGGATCTGCTGCATCTGCAAATGAGTTTCCTATAATATAAAATGCAATCGTAATGACACTTAATACAATACTTGGAAAAATGAGCTGATATCGTAAATCTGGAGACATCATTAATACGCGTCCTTCATTGATTAAATTTCCTAAAGACGGTTCACTAATCGGCAGTCCTAAGCCGATGTAAGTTAAAAATACTTCAGAGCCAATAGCAAACGGTATGGCCAGACTCATTCGTAACATAATAACCGAAATAAGATAGGGTAATAGATTTTTTAAAATAATGCGATAATCAGGTGTTCCTAAACATTTTGAGGCTAAGTTATATTCACGATCACGTAAAATTACAATTTGATTGCGTATAAACCTTGCCATTTCTACCCAGCCGGTAATACACATGGCAATAATGATAGTCGAAATACTTGGTCGCAAAATATAGGACATTAAAATAAGTACGATAGTCGTCGGTATGTTATCAACGACGTTGTAAAGCTGCGTGATAGGTAACTCTAATTTCCGGGAAAAGCCCCAAAGCGTACCGATCGTAATACCGACGATAGCCTCTACTAAAGCAACGACACAGCCAATAAATAACGAGGTCCTTGTCCCTGCCCAAATACGGGACCATAAATCCTGCCCAATGGAATTTGTCCCAAACCAAAACTCAGCGTTTGGAGCAATATTACGTGCTTGGAGACCTGTCTGCTCATCGATGTAAATTTCAGTAGGTGATTTTTGCCCTGGTAAATAAGGTTGTAAAATGGTAAAGGTTACGATAATAAGCACGCCAACTAATAAAAAGACAGCGATGCGATTTTTCAAAAAGGATTTCCATGTGGAACGCCAATAGGAGTAATTAGAATAGGCTGTTTCTTCAGCTTGACGTTCATCTACTTCCGCAAATTCGAACAAAGTTTCACGTGATTTGTTTGAAATATTGTTAATTTCTTCTGAATACATCCCCATTAACGTACACTCTCCCCTTTCCCCAATTTAATCCGTGGATCAACAAGGGCCATTGCTATATCACCTAAAATGAGTCCGATAATTCCAAGTGAAGAGAACACAAGCACTAAGCCTTGCACAATCGTATTATCCTGGCGCTGGATAGCATCTACGAGTAAGCCCCCCATCCCAGGAATGGAATATAAGGATTCAATGTAGATGGAACCTGTAATGGTAAAAAGAATAGTTGCGGGTAAATATTGTGCCATCGGAATAAAAGCGTTTCGTAGTACATGTTTAAACATTAATGTACGCTCTTTAACGCCTTTTGCTCGTGCTAGCTTAATATAATCTTTGTTTAGTTCATCCACCATGTAACGCCGCATCCACATGGCATAGGAGGCAGTCGGTGCTAACGCCATTGAAGTTAGTGGTAAAATCCAAGTAATGGGATTATACTCATCAAAAAGCATTGGTAAATGAAAAATTTCTGTAATATACATTTGAATGACTAAATAGTAAACGGCAGCTGGCACTGCAACAACAACGACTATATAGCCGGTTCCTAAGCGGTCCAGCCAGCGTCCCTTCATCTGGGCCATCATTATTCCGAGCGGAACCCCAATTAAAAGAGATAGTGCAACCGCACCTAGACCAAATAGCAAGGAATACATAATCTTATCTGCAATAATCGTGACAACTGGTACATCTGTCCGATATGTAACGGATTTACCTAAATCACCTTGAAACAGATTAGCGTAAAAATTCCCCAATTGTACAAGCAACGGATCACGTAAACCTAAATTCGTTAAATAGATCTCTTGTTGTGCAGGTGACATTTTATCCGCTGCTGCCCCTAAATAACCTTCTTCTGGCATTAAACGTAATAAAGAAAAAACAATCGTGATAATAATAAAAAGTGTTAAAATTGATTGTAATAACCGTTTTCCTATATACCACAGCATCAAATCATCCCTCCTTTTTCAGAAAGACTAAAGGAGATGCCGACTATTCTATTTCGGTATCTCCTTTATAATTACTTACCGCTTTATCTTGAATGTAGCAATGATCAATGTTTTTTCAGCGTTAACCACCCTAAAGCCCGATTGGTAATCATTGAGGGAAGCGACCTCCAACGATCGTAGTTTCCCATTATTTTGCTGCTTTAGCTAACGCATCCGCACGTTCCTGCTCCCACTTCGCTAAAGCTTCTTTAAACTCCTCGTTACTCATCGGTTTTTCTAAAACTCGCTGACCTTTAAATTTCTCGGAAGTCACACCAAATGGAGAATATTGAGCCTCAAATGGATTTAATTTCGAAGCAACATAGCCGCTACCCCCTACTGAATAAGGGATAACAAATGCTTCATCAATTAAGAAGGCTTCTGCTTTGGCAAACAGTTCGTAACGTTTTGCTATATCGATCGTCGCCTTTGCTTCGTCCACTAAGTTTTGATATTTTGATTTTCCATTTGCCTCTGTATAACCTTCAGCTAGCTCTGGTTTATTATAAGTACCATCTACAGTGAATGGATCCGTATACGTTGATGGATCAGCATAGTCTGGACCCCAGTTTGCTTCAAGTAACGCAAATTTACCAGGTTTACGAACCTCTGCTAAAAAGCCTGTTGATGGTCCGGCCTCAATGATAATGTCTACATAATCAACACCTAATAATTTTTCAATCTGCTGTTCAACCACTTGTGAACGATTTGCCCAATCTGGCAAACCAGAATTATAAGGCATTAACACTTTTACTGGGAAAGTTACTTTTCCTTCTAGAGCTTTTTTCGCTTTTTCCTTATATTGTGATGCCATCTCCTTGTTAAAACTGTCATTTTTTGAAATGTCAGCGAATGGCGCTAATTGCGTATAGTCAACGCCCTCTACATTCACAAAGTTTTTAGGAGTAATCGTGTTGCTCAGCAAATCTTTTGGATTATAAGGCTCTAAAGTTAGCATTGCAGATTCACGATCGAATGCATGGAATAGCGATTTTCGGAAATCTTTATTGTTGACCGCTTTTTTCCAATTTTCAGGCTCGTATTCTGCATCAAATTGCGGATTAAAGTTTAAAGCATAGAAATACGTATAGAAGTTATTTTGTGTTTGACGAATTTGAGATTTTTTCTTCTCATCTTTAAACCACTCATCTATGATAGAAGTTGGAATACTAGCTGAATCAATTTCTCCTCGTAAAAATAATTCCGGTGCCACTGTAGCCGCTTCTTTATTGTATTTATAGCGAATACGATCAATCAGTACATTGTTTTTATCCCAATACTTATCATTTTTTACAAGTACTCGCTCATTTTGCGGTTCAAATTTATCTAAAATAAAGGATCCGTTATATAGGAAATTTTCACGAGTTGTACCAAAGCTATCTCCTTTTTCTTCTATAAACTTTCCGTTAACCGGGAAGAAACAAACATAATTCAACATAGAAAGGAAATAAGGTGTAGGCGTTTCTAAAGTATATTCTACTGTATGTTTATCTACTGCCTTTATCCCTACCTTCGTAAAGTCTGTCATCTCACCGTTATAGAAGGCTTCCCCATTTTTGACAACAGTAGCTATCCAAGCTGTCGATGATTCATTTTTTGCATCAAGCACATAATGTAAGCCATCTACAAAATCTTGGGCAACAACATCCGCATACTCTTTACCATCATGGGTAACCCATTTTGCGTCGTCACGGAGCTTGAATGTCCAAACTGTCGCATCTTCATTTGATGACCATTCTTTGGCTAAACCTGGTTGCACGACACCATACTTATCATATTCAATTAATCCATCGACTAAGTTCGCTGCCACAGCAAACTCATTCGTTTCAGAGGTCTTTAAGTAATTTAACGTTTTTATTTCCCCCGAATAAACAACGCGATACTCTGATTTTTTTTCATTTGAAGAATCATCACTACATGCTGCACAAAGCATTACAACAAGACACGCGAAAAGCAACCAATACTTTTTCATCATAAACAACCCTCCCTAGTAATCTTTTTATCCAGCAGTAACGGGCAGTAATATTTTCTGTACCGAAAGCGAAGCATCTGGTACAAGACTCCTTCCTGAAACCAAAAATATATATGGGAGATAAACTGCCCGTAAATGCCCGATTGGTGAAGACTAACAATCAGTGGGGATGAGGAAACCCCTGTGATTGAAGTTTCACTTTATTATGAAAATCCTATTCCAACTGCATCCGTCATCCTAATTCGATCATTTTCAAATATGGGACCACCTGAAATAGGATCTTTCAAACATAAACTTGGTCCGTCTAAATCTACCATCGTGATATTTTTCTGAGATGCGGCAAAATGTGCAGCGGCACTTACGCTAATTTTCGTCTCAAGCATACAGCCAATCATGCATGGTATGTCGTTTGCCTCTGCAATGTGACAAATTTTCTGTGCTTGATAAATGCCCCCTGTTTTCATGAGTTTAATATTAATCAAATCCGCAGCTCGCTTTTCAATAATTGTATAGGCGTCTTTTGCTGAGAAAACACTTTCATCTGCCAAAATATTTGTCAAAGTATGGGCCGTCACGAATTGCATTCCCGCAAGATCATGACAATGAACAGGCTGCTCAACCAATTCAACATTTGCACCTGCATCTTCAAGTGCACGAATAATTTGTACAGCTTCCTTCGGTGTCCACCCCTGATTCGCGTCAACTCGTAATGTTATGGCGTGTCCAACTGCATCACGAATGGCAACAACTCGTGCCACATCACCTACTGGATCTTTGCCAACCTTGATTTTTAAAATATGAAAACCCCGCTGCACTGCTGCTATACTATCCTTCACCATTTCGTCAGTATCATTGACACTAATCGTAATATCCGTTACTAATTCTTTGCGATATCCCCCTAATAATTTATACAGAGGTGCTTGATAGTGTTTCGCAAATAAATCATAAATCGCCATATCTACAGCGGCTTTAGCACTCGTATTTTGATAAATACTGCTGTCGATTCGCGCCATAATCTCTGTCATTTCCTCAATATCCATTCCGATAATGGCTGGCTTTATATACTCTTCTATAGCGTGCGAAATAGACCCTAATGTTTCACCAGTAATAGCTGCCGTTGGTGCTGCTTCACCGATGCCTATTTGCCCATCATCCGTGTGAACATAGACAGCAATATTACAAATGCTATGCACTGTTCTTAGTGCTGTTTTAAACGGTGTTATAAGTGGTGCCTCTGCCTTCCCTACGACAATATGTTTTATTTTCATCCATTCACCTACCGTTTTTTTACTTATGTTAAGAACTGTAAAAGTCGAAGCACCTCATAAAAATCATCTGTTTCGAATTCCACTGTATTATGTGGCTTAAACGTAGCGTTCGGATAGAATGAATTTCGATATGCCCGTGTATGATCTCGATAAATGATTTCCACCACAAAACGCTCAGGCAATGTCACTTGTAAATCTTCACGTGACACCTTCATCGAGTCCTCCACAAGCCGTTTCGTTTCCATAATCGTCAGCTGCGGACTCACGCTAATAGTCGCATTTCCTATCCCTTCTTTTGTAGCAAAGGTGATGATGTTGTCATTAATAGATTGAATTTCCTCTGTTAACCCTACGTCCCCACTTACAAATGACACCGGTACACCATGTAAAGCAGCCGCGTACGTATTAATCAAAAATTCACTTACATACTCACCATTAATTTTCACATCAGCAAAAACACAAAGCGTATGTGCTAAAGGATTCCTTGCACTTCCGCCTTTACTGTGATAGCCAATAAAAATGGCGCGATCAAAGCTCTTATCAAGCCCCGCAACCATACACATCGGATCATACGTCCAACCTCGAATAACCTTGCAGTTTACTGGCAAATTAGAAATATCAAGATTACGTGCTGAATCATGGGCATCTTTTAGTAAAATTTCGGTTGCCCCACCACGAATAGCCCCCTCTATAGCTGCTTCTACTTCCTTTGTCATTTGCTTTTGGAAAAATTGATAATCTGGCGCATTTAGCTCCGTTTCACTCCAAGCTGTTGTACCTGTAATTCCTTCAATATCTGCACTAATATAAACCTTCATAAAAATCGAAACTCCTTTACTTTATTATCTTGGATAACCGCTTTCACTGCTCCATAACTAGCTTCATGTGCACCTATACGTCTAGCCCATGAAATATTATTAATGTCGTAATGCCACCATTCCTCTGAATAATTCGTAAACCCAACCAATGTCATACAGTTATACAAAAGACGTCGATGAACACAAGCTTCCCAATTTTCCTCTGGATATTGTTCAAAATAGCGTGTCGCAGACTTTTCACTAATTTCATCAAATGCTGTTCCGAGATTCAAAGCATTTCCGGACAAATCTCCCAGTGTCAAATCGATCGCTCCACCTGTTAAATGGGGGGTAAAATGAGCATGATCAGCGCTAGGAAATGCAACATACTTTCGCGTTTCTCTAACAACCTCTTGTTCAGTAAAATGTGGAAAAAGTTGCGCTATTTGCTTTGAAAAATTCGCAAACAAATATTGCTGCACCTCGGATGGACGATAGCCATCATATAAGATAAAGCTATAATTTTTAGGCAATAACAACAGCGCTTGTGTTAGTTTCTCGTAAGCACTTTGACGTAAATAAATTGCTTGTAAACTGTTTGGTATTTTTTGATGATAGTAAATTGGCTCAAAAAAAATCCTAGAATGTTCTTCTCCAATTTGAATTAATGACTCACCATTTTCACGAATTGCTGGCGTTAATTCCCTCATGGAAGCTTTTTTTAGCTCAATAGGTCGAAAAACGGCGTCATCTATAAGTACACACCTCCATTTTTATGTTTCGATAAAATTTTTAGATAATTCAGTTTTTATTGAATGTATCATACCTTAAATTTATTGACTAGCTAAAAAAAGAAATCTTACACAATAACGCCTTTTCTCTTCTTTTTTTACAATGTAAGTAAATAAAAGTCGAAAAGCCTTGTTTTTACACTTATTTAGCAATTTTATTCATGGAAAGAATAGAAGATTACTGAAATATTAAAAAATTGAGAATTTGAGACTATTCTAGGATTTCCTTTGTTTAAGTGTGGTTGATTTCCGTTCCGACTGGGCGCTTTCTTGGGGGTGTTGGGTCAACAGATGTTTATTGTGCGTAAGCGCAGTGCAATGTAGCGACACGAGGTTGCTCAGTAGGCGTTATCACAGGACGCGATACTTTTAGCCTTCGTCCCCCTACCCGCTTCATTTTGCTGCAGGATCACATCTATGACGTTAATCCTCAAGGAATCGCCCAGTCTCTATTCCAATCAACCTATATAGTTCATCCTAAAATATAAGAGATGACCTTTATTACCTAACTTGTAAGAAAGTTTTAATAATCATAGCTAAAAGTTGCGAGAATGCGGCAATGGAGAAGAATTATTGTCATATGAAGAGTTAAAACACAAAATTGAGGTGTACATCAAATACTATCATAACAGACGTATTAATTAAAAATTGGCTGGCTTAAGTCCAGTGCAATACTGAACTCATGCCAACCAATCCGCCGTATAATAAAAACTCTAACTTTAAGGGGTCACTACTTACATGGCTATTTTTATTAAAATGCTTAATGACGGAACAACAAAAATATAAGGTCAGCATTTTAAAAGATTTACTGAGAAAGTTCCTAAGAAGTAGATATAATTCGCTTATTAGCTTCTGGTATTTGGGACAATTGCGGATAAAAAGAGATTGCTCTAGCTCCGTTTTCAAAATTACTGATGGTATGGTTATTAGAAGACTGTAAAAGGTTAGCTTTATTCTTTCAATGAAATTTATCTAAGGTCTTTTTGTATGCACACTATTATTCTCTTATAACAAATTCTTTATAGCCTTCATTTACTAGTTTAATCATTTTATCAGTAAATATTTCTGCCAACTTCTTACCTTTGTCTTTTGTGGCAAGAGTGGGATCTCCGAATACACCACTTTTACTTAAATCACCAAGTGAAATTGTAGATGCTCCGTATAGATCTGGTGTGTCAGGATATTCCTTAATAGATTTGTTCATATCAACTAGTGCTTCATTAACATGGAGCATTAATGAGGTCTCAAACTCGCACGCATGAATCATACCATTCCAAGTTGGAGAATCACATACCTCTTTAATTACTTCACTCAATCGAGGATAGAAGAGGTAAATGACTGGCATATCAAGCTCATCTTCCAACTCTCTAACTGCATACTTCATAGATGAGTTGTTAGAATCATGCCCATTTATTAAAACAAGCATCTTTCCTCCATAACGTGATACGCTATGAGCAACATCTTTGATAACCGCTTCTACTAAATCTTGTTGTAGCGATATAGTTCCAGGAATATCTCGCCAAACCCATGAATAGCCAAAAGGAAGTGTTGGTGCTACAAGAGCACCAGTTGCTTTGGCTACTTCCTTCGAAAAATATTCGGAGAGGTAAATATCTACACCTAATGGTAAATGGTAACCGTGTTGTTCAGTTGCCCCTAAAGGTAATATTACAACAGGAAATTCAGCTAAACTCTTTTTAACTTCGTCTTGTGTCATATTAATCATTAGTTTCGGTTGATTTTCCATCAATTTCATTCGCTTTCTTTATTGAGTTAATAAATAATTTAGCATTACTTTTAATAACAGGGATATCATTTTGAGTTGCTCCTCTAGGAACTAGTTCACTGCCAATCCCAAAGTGATGTATACCTAATTTTTTATAGAATTCAATACTTTCTGATGTAACTCCACCAACAGCCATAATATTCACCTTGGGAAATGGACCTCTAATAGCTTTTAAATAATTCTCATTGAGACCATTAATAGGAAATAGCTTGAGGTAGTCAATGTTCAGTTCTAAAGCTTCGGCAATTTCTCCAGGAGTGAATACGCCTGGATATACTATTAAATCTATTTCTAAAGCTTTCTTCACTAGTGCTTTATTCCAACCAGGAGTAATAATATACTGAACTCCCGCATTTTTTACTGAATACAACTGTTCTTCATTTAGAACAGTGCCTGCACCTAAATAAATTTGTTGCGGTGTAAAATGAGTGGCTAAAGTTTCAATACATCCTATACCCAACGTTTCATTACTTAATGAGACTTCTAAATTCGTTATCCCTTCATCAATTAAGGCTTGAACTATTGGAACAATATCGTTTGGCGAAACATCTCTTATTATTGCCATTAAATTATCAAGTTTCATTTAATCACTCCTAAAATTTTGCTAACCAATCAGCTGGATTTGTATAGAAAATTTGATTAATAGCATGTTGGGAAATCCGTTCGTTCAACATTCTAGGAATGAATTTTTGTTTAATATATCTAAAACCAGGACCACCACCATAAGCGTGTAAATAGCTTTGTCGCCCCATATCTCCTGATATGAGTAACTTATGACCATATCCATGTGCTAGAACATTTTTAATTAACTCTATTCTAACATTATCTGGATAATACTTAACTTTCCCGGGTCCATCGAATTGGATATAGGCGCCACGCTCTAAAATATTTAAGTGATAATAAGGATCAGCATTTCTATCGCTATGTCCCACAGCAACAAAATGTAAGTCTACCCCTTCACCCTCTAAAATATCTAACATTTCTACTCCCAATGTTCCGGATTCAGTATGTAACCAAACAGGAGCACCAGTTATTTTTTGAGCTCTTCCGACAGCGCGTGTTATCTTTTCTTCCATTGGATGTATAACGTTATACCATGATCCAGCTTTTAAAATTCCAGCTTTTGCATTGGATCCATCCATTCCAACTTGTATATCATGAACTAATCTATCTACAATTTGATCTATACTTTCTATTTCAACCCAATCATCAAAATAGATATGTTTATTAAAACCGGTTACTCCTAATACATTAACGCCACTTTCCTCAGCCATTTTTTTAAGTTTATGACCATCTCTTCCATAGTCGAGGGTAGAAGCATCTACCAAAGTTTCACCCCCGATTTTTTTATATGTTTTTAATTCTTCCAGAGAAGCTTCGTAATTTGTTAGCTCGAAGTCACGATCTTTTTGTTGTGGAGGAGGACAACACCATAAATGTTCATGGGAATAAGTAAACCCTAGTGCTTCTTTGCTAATATCACCTAAAACAGTTCTAATTTTGTCAGTCATATTTATCACTCCTTTAGATCTTATATTGTAATGCCAAACAGAGAGCCTATTAATCTAATAAGTAAAATGACGATGATTGCATCTGTAGAAGCAAACCACAATCCGCTTATGCCATAATCCCTTAAATCGATAATCGGATAAGCTAAGGCCACTATCATTTGAAATGTAAATCCTAGTACGATCCCAGCAATTATGGCTCCACGACGTCCCCCCATCGCATTTCCGAATACACCTGCAGCTCCTCCCATAAAAAATAAACCAATCACGGAAGGTAAGACCACAACAGGTAGCATAGTAGAAATGAGTGTTGCTCCCAATCCACCAACTAAAGCAAATAAAAATCCGATAGTCGTTGCTGTTGGTGCAAAAGAATAGAAAATAGGGATATCTAGTGCTGGTTTTGCACCTGGAACAAGTTTTTCGCTAATTCCTTTGAAAGCAGGTACTAACTCACCTAGGAACATTCTAACTCCTTGTAATAAAACAAGAATACCGACAACGAATGTAAACGCTTGCATAATTGCGAAGAGAGCAATATTTTGACCACCCGAAAGCTCATTCATAAGTTTAGTGTCAACAAAGAATGAAGTGACCAAATAAATAACAGACATAACAATTCCCATTAAAATTGACATTTCTTTTAAAAAATCTAATTGTTTTGGAACATTCATGTTCTCAGCAGAATGTTCTTTATTTCCCAATTTCCCACCAATCCAACCACTTATCCAAACAAGGGAACTCCCCCAAAATCCAAATCCTACACTATCGTTATTCGTTACTTTTCTTACGAAAGGTTGAGCTAATGCAGGAAATAGCACACTGGAAATTCCTTGAATTAATGAACCTAGTAGAATAGCTTTCCATCCGTGAATACCCATTTGATCAAAAACGATTGCCATTGTCGCAGCGAAAGAGAACATCATGTGGCCAGTTAAAAAGATATATTTCCATTTTGTTATTCTGGCTAGTATAACGTTGACGATAAAACCAAAAACTAGAATTAAAGAAGTTTCTGTTCCAAGAACATTTTGCACAGCAGCGGCTATAGCATTATCTTCTGCTATAACGCCAGTTAATTTGAAAGCGCTTTCAAACATCTGGCTAAATGGCACTAAACTACTTACAATGATGCTTGCCCCTTGTTGTAGCATAATGAAACCAAAAATAGTTTTTAAAGTACCTTTAATAATATCGGATCCAGATTTTTTGAGGGCTATAAGTCCAATAGCTGCGATTATTCCTAAAATAAAGGCAGGGGTTGATAAAACTCCAGTTATAAAACTTAGCATTTTTTATCCTCCTCGTGTATGGATTTGCATAATATATGGCAGTACTTTTTCTTCAATTTCATTTTTATCCAGTAAGTTAATGATGGATACTACAGGTATATCATTATTTTCAAGTTCTTGTGCTATTTCGCTTGATGCTACTATTAAATCGGCGTTTTTTCCTTTTGCAGAACTTAAATCGGTAGCTTCTCCATCAATTGTAAAACCATTTTTATTTCCTAAATCTTGAATTTCCATTAGTAACATTAAACTTGTTCCAAACCCCATACCACAAACAGTCAAAATAAACATTTTAGCTAACTCCTTTCAATATATTATAGATTTCCATTGTGTCAGTTGACTCTTTTAACCTAGTTACTTTATCTTCATTCATCAAGACGGCACTCAAATCTCTTAACATATCTAAGTGAAATTGTTTGTCTACACCCCCAATCGGAATAATGAGTTTAACGTCATCATTTTGTGGATGTCCAAAAGATAGAGGAGTTTTGACTCTCACAAAAGCTATACATTGTTCGTTCACTCCGAATTCAGGTCTTGCGTGTGGAATAGCTATATTAGGTGCTAACACAATGTAGGAGCCTAACTTTTTATAACCATTAATCATTTCTTCTACATAACTTTGTTCAACACTGTTAGATTGGAGCAGTAAATTTCCAGCGAATTGAATGGCTTCTTCGGGAGATGTAAGCTCCACATCTAATGCAATTTGTTCAAATTTTATAGGTAACATTGTATCTCTCCTCGTAAGTTTATGGAATGATGTGTTTTTTTCTTCGACCTTCTAGTTCAACAAAATACTCATATCTATCGCCACGAACAACCATATCTACTACTTCTACAGGGATTTTGTTTTTTATGAATGAAGTTCTTCTAACGTGTAAGACGGCAGTGCCTTCCGGAACCCTTAATTTAGTTGCTTCATATGAGGTAGCAGACCTAGCTGTTATAACCTCCTCAGCACTTTCTAAAAAAATGTTGTATATTTCCTCTAAATCCTTATATAAAGAGTCAGAAGATAGACCGTTTTTTTCCAAGTTCGGGACATAACTGTTTCTTAAATAATTTATCATTATAACAACTGGCTCATTTTCGACTGCTCGTACCCTTGCGATAGATACAACTTTTTCGTCTGGTGCCAATTTTAAAGAGTCACGCAATTTTTTTGAAGGTTCTACTTCCTGAATACTCGTTTCCAAAGTTAAAGATTTTTTCTGCTTAATCGCCATTTCTTCAGTCCAGCTAAAAATAGTTCCGATATCTTGTGTCATTTTGTTATTGTTAACAAAGGTTCCTTTTCCTTGCTGCTTAACAACAACACCACTTCTTTGTAACTCATCTATAGCGTTTCGGACTGTCATTCTGCTAACACCATAAAGTTTTTCTAGCTCTTTTTCAGTTGGAAGAACTTCCCCAATTATCATATTTTTCTCTATATATTCTGTAATTACTTCTTTCAATTGAATATACAGAGGAACAGAAGATTGTTTGTTCAGTTTTTTCAATTTTGTTACCTCTTTCATTTTTCTTGATTACATCATATAACATTATAACCTATAAGTAAAATATTTATTAAAGGTTATTACCTTTAGATTAAGAGAGAGTGATTATTTATTGAAAATGTTGGTAATCATTTCGTTGTTTCATGATTACTAGACTGCAGGGCCTCATCTGTGACGCTAATCCCCAAGAAGCCGCCCAGCTCTCAAACCATTGCCAATGATCTACAGTTAAAAGATGAACGCTCGTATTGCATTCACCAAAATGAGCAGCTACTTCACCAAAAAATCTACCAATTAATCGCTGGTTATCACGAAGACGATGCAGCGGACCAGCTGACATATGACCCGGTATTTATGCAAATGCTAGGTACGGTTTGATTCACAAGCACTCGATCAACTCCAAGCGGCAAATCAAGAACTACTCAATCGTGTTCATCATGCTCGACAATCGAAAGCGCTGATTTTCGATTTAGATTCTACACATGCCGATACATATGGAAATCAAGAAAAGTCCACTTACAATGCTCATTACCGAACAGTTGGTTTTCTGAAGCTTCTCTGAAATAATGGCTGCCATTAAATTTTAGACGAGTCAGTAGAAGTGATTTACTTGTTGATATTGTATATAACGGTAACACCCTATCGATTTTCCTAAACAAAAACGATACAATCATTTAAAAAGTGATGAAATAAAGGAAATAATTCGCGATTTATAACAAGCAGGATACCTCCTGTTACTAAAAACAGTCCCTTATATTTAATTTGAATTTTTTATTGAACTAATAGAACAGGTTTGTCGAAGATGATCATCTAAAATACGAGGAGGTAAGAGATGAGAATAGTAGATTTTAAAAAAAGTATTTCTGACTTAAATAAGTTTATTTATTTTGATAATAACGATTATCTACGAGAAAAGACCTCGAATCCTTTGAAGTTAAAACAGGTTATTGCCGAAGCTGAAAATTTATTGAAAATTAATAATGAAGAAGATAAATATTTTCTATACGGCACAATAGGTAATTTGTATAGAATTTGCGAGGAGCCCCAGAAAGCAATTTATTATTTAAACTATTGCCTAAGTTACGCATTAGAAGAAGGAAACATAAGAAATGAAATAGTTACATTAATACGACTTGGAGAAGCGTTAAAATATGATAATAAACATAATGAAGCGTTAGAGTTTTTTGATAAAGCTTTCAATAAGTGTAAAGACAATGAAATAGACGCGTACTTAGATTTTGCTTTACAACATAAGGGGAAATCTCTGATGGAATTAGGAAGGTTTGTTGAAGCCGAAAAATGCTTTATAAGCGCATTCAAGCTAAGAAAATTTAAAGGTGATACTACTTTAATTGATTCTACTAAACAAGCACTGGATTTGGTGCAACGATTAAAAAACCAATAATTTTTTATTGCACTAAGGGTACTTAAATTGAATAAAAATTAAACAACTTTAAAGAGTCTCACTACAATAAATTGTAGTAAGGCTCTTATATTTTTATTTAAATAACTTCATGACCATTTAATAGTATTTTTTAATATTTCGCGTACTAATGATGAGGTTTCATTTACAGAAGAGCGGATATGGCATTGGATAATTTTTTCCTCGAGACTAAACCAGACCCATCTTGCAGGATATTTTGTTTCTTGAACTCCATAATATACTTCGATTTCCCTATTTTCATATAGGATTTTCAATAATCTAAATCTCCATTTTTGACGCGTTCCAATGTTTCTCCCTTTTAGTTTTGGTAAATCTTGCTCTAAAGTTTGAGGTGCAATTGAAATCCAACAGCCATCTGTAAGGTTTTCTCTTTGCCGATAAAGTAATTGGATTTCATTCGTTTCTTTACCAATACCAACTGAATCTAGCTTATAATCTAATAATTCCTCCGAAAAAGTATTATCCGATTTAATTGCTTCTGGATTTAACCACGTTACTCTTGAAACCTCATCTTCTCCCCATTTTCCTTGATTATATCTAGCCGTATAACTCACAGTAGCAAATGATTTTTTGGACAAATCAGGGTTCATGATTTTTAAACTTGAAAGATATTCAATTAACTCTTCATTCGTAACATCCCCATCAAAAACGGAGATCTCTACCGTTGTAAATCCTACAGAATAGCTTAAAGCCTTATTATTTTTGTAGTCTACACCAATAAAACCAACCCTATTATTTATTTTAAAAGGACTACCTTGCTCAATTAGATTAGTGTCTGCATAAATAAAAGGAAATGCCCAATCATAAAAAAATTGTTTTACTCGAATAGTTCCATTATGAAGAGTTGAATAGTAATGAATTGAACTGCGATGTTCATTTGTTTCCTTACGTAATGAAAAATTATAGATATTTTGCATTTGGTTATCATTCGGTAATAATGGACTGAAATTAATGTGCTCTATAAGTTCGTCTAATAATTCTTGTGCAATCATCTTTTCACATCCTGTCTAATCGAACAATAAGCAATTAAAATTGATAAGCTTCCACTTTATGACGATCTCGTCCAACAGTTGTCTGCGCCTGTGATAGCGAATTTAAAATGGCTTCCTCTGTTGCTTCTGCAGCTGCTGCAAATAATTGATTCATGATAGGATGATCCTCTCGAAGCTGCGTGCGTGTTTCGACAAGCTGATCAGATGTATGGGCAATACGATGTGCTGTTGTGAAGCCAATGACAATATCCCCGCTACCATGAGAAAAATGACTACCTGTACGCCCTAGACCTATGCCACAACGCTTAATAATACGTGTCAGTTGACGACTACTAAGTGGAGCATCTGTAGCAAGTACAATGATAATGGAGCCATCTGTAGGAGATATTGTCGACTCATGTTGATCTTTTGAAACAAGATATCGATGTGCTAAAAACTCTGAGCTATGCCCAAAATTACTAAGGACCATACATCCTACCGTGTAGTTCGTTGATTCATGTGTCACAATTCGGGAAGATGAGCCAATTCCACCTTTATAGCCAAAGCACATCATTCCTTTCCCTGCCCCAACCGCTCCTTCCTCTGCTGTTACATTTGACGCCTTGCGAATCGCCTCCACAGTATGCTCAGGTGTGACAGAACATTCTCGTATGGAATTTAAATAGCTATCATTACATTCCCCAACAACGATGTTGATAGTTCCTGTCGATTGACCAATTTCACTATTCGTATCGAGCATATATTGTAGCGTTCCTTGTGTTACAGCTGGAACGCCAAAAGTATTCGTTAACATAATGGGTGATTCAATAACGCCAAGCTCATTCACCTGCACAAGCCCTGTTGTTTTACCAAAGCCATTTAAGACATAGCTCGCTGCAGTAACCTTTTGCTGAAACAAATTGCCCTCATGCGGTAAAATCGCTGTTACCCCTGTGCATGCATAAGCTCCTTCTTCATTAATCTTTTCATCAAGTGTTACATGACCTACCCGCACTCCGGTTACATCGGTAATACAATTTTTCTCACCAGTTGATAAGTTTCCAATTACAATCCCCATTTCTCGTACTTTACTTGGCATATTACTCCCCCTTATGAATCGCCCTATTTACAGCGGCCTGCGCATGTATAACAGTTGTATCAAAAACAGGTACGTTAACATCTTCCTGCTTAATGAGTAATCCAATCTCTGTGCAGCCTAAAATAATTCCTTGTGCCCCTGATTGCACAAGGTCTTCAATCACTTGTATATAATATTTCTGCGATGTTGGTTCAATTCGACCTAAACATAATTCTTCATAGATGATACGATTTATCTCCACTCGCTCCTCAGCAAGCGGAACTAGCACTTCAATGCCAAATCCCTCTACTCTAGCTTTATAGAAATCTTGCTCCATCGTATACTTTGTCCCAAGAAGGGCAATTTTTTGTAAACCAGCCTTTTCTATTTGATTGGCTGTCGCATCCGCTATATGTAAAATTGGAATTGAAATATTCTCCTGAATGATATCAATAACCTTATGCATTGTATTGGTACAAATGACAATAAAATCTGCCCCTGCACCTTCTAGAGATCGAGCTGCTTCTCCCAATACTTGTCCAGCCTTCTCCCAATCTCCCCTAGCCTGATAATGCTCGATTTCTTGAAAATCTACACTATATAAAATACATTTTGCCGAATGCAAGCCTCCTAATTGTCGTTTTACCTCTTCATTCATAAGACGGTAATACTCAGCAGAAGACTCCCAACTCATTCCACCAATCATGCCTATCATATCCATAAAATCTCCTCCTTTAATTCTATTATTAATTTACCTTAAATAAGAGAATTTTCAAAATTTCAATTCCTTTAAAATGTAACAAAATACATAAAAAGGGCTCTTCACCAAAACGTGTGGCTGATTTCCGTTCCGACTGGGCGCTTTGTTGCTGACGCTTCGCTTTCGCTACAGAAAACATTTGTTGTTGCTGTCGCTACGCTTTCGCACAGAGCAAAGCTTCCTGGGGGCGTCCAGTCGTAACGAAGATCAACTATAATACAGCGCATATATTTAAAAAAATGTCATCCACAACTTTTGGTGATGAGCCATAAAAAGTTCATTTAGTTTTACTTAAAATAATGGGCTTATCCGAATACAGCTAGTACGAGGTGGTGTAATGGCGAGTGGGAAGTTTTTGCTAGATTCATCTTCATCAAAATATGCAAGGTTTTATACATGCTACAGCCAATAAGCAGATGGAAAATGCTATAAACTAAACGATGTATAAAATCCTGCATAGACAATAACAGATTCCCAAAATGAAAAGGCAGTAACGACAACGGTTTATCCTTTGTTGTTTCTGCTTTATTCTAACGTTATGTTAAGTCGCAATGAGTAGCATATGATGTTGTTCTTATAGAGAGTTTAGTAGTTTTTTATAGCAAGAAAATTATATGAAAAATCGACAAAACCCTTAAGGATTTTGTCGATTTTTACTTTTTATTTCGCAGCCAAAATATCAATTTCTATTTTAATTTCAGGCAGTCCTAATGCAGTAATATAAGCAATCGTCATAGAAGGATAGGGATTTCTAAACATTGTTTCCCATTGTTGGTCGAAGTCATCCCAATTTATTTCTTCTGTTGCCCAAATATTTGCTTTCACCACATTGTCCGCGTTTAGTCCCTCTGCCTCTAATATTAATTGGATGTTTTTTAATGTGTTCCTAACCTGCTCTGTCAATGATGATGGTAATTTACCATTAATCCCAACTCCAATTTGTCCAGACAATGCATACATTGTTGCATCTTTAGGAATTATTGTAAGATGGCTGTAGTTGCCAACAGGGCTTGGTACTTGGATTGGATTTTTGCGTGTTATTTTTTTCATGGTCAATCTCCTCTAGATTATTATTTTTCTAAAAAAGGGCAGACTCATCCCTCAGAAACTCAATTTTAGAAAAAACAGCAGTTGAGAACCCAATTCCCATACTTAAAAAACGTAATGATCTTTTTTTCATGTGGATTCTCCTCTTTCACCTAAAGTTACTTCTACGCTACCATATTTTTCATAGACAGGCAAACTTTTAACAATTTCGCAAATCATATTTTTCAAGGTTAAGGCTACCCATATGCAGAAAACGTGGCCTTTTTAAAAATTATGCTGCTTGAGCTTGTTTCACGAGATAATAAATGTGTTTGTGAGAAATTATTTTTCTTCAGTCTTTAAGTAAGTAATTTTAAAAAATTAGTATTGGTGTCATAACTCAACAGTATCGATACCATTCGGTTAGTGTAGTAATATCAAGTCTTTGTTATAGGAAATAATGAAACGGTTGCAAATTGTATCGTAGTGCATATTTGGCTAGAGACAATCGTGAGACAGGATCTTGCAAAAAGAGCGCGTACGAGCGTTAATGAATACTAACAAACAATAAAAAACAGCAAATATTAAATTGGTAATTAATTCAAAATAAATGTTTATAATATCCTAAAATGGTCATTATAATGGTAAAAAAACTTTCAGAAAATAAAAAATAAGTAAACAAAACATATTTTTTAATAATTTTTATTTTCTAATAGTTGATTTTTTATAAAAAAAAAGTGTAGACTAAAACGTATTGTGAAAGGAGGAAAGCTGATGGAATGGATATCGAATATCGTAGGTAACCTTAATGATATTTTATGGTCAAAAATGCTTATTGCATTGTTATTAATTGCAGGATTATATTTTTCATTTGGCACAAAGTTTGTACAAATTCGACTTTTTCCTGAAATGTTTCGTTTAATAGTTGAAAAAAGAGAAGGGGAGTCAGGTGTTTCCCCGTTCCAAGCCTTTACGATTAGCGCGGCCTCGCGTGTAGGTACTGGAAATATTACAGGTGTGGCATTAGCAATCGGAGTAGGTGGACCAGGAGCTGTATTTTGGATGTGGATTATCGCCATATTAGGAATGGCGACAGCCTTTATTGAAAGTACACTTGCACAGGTGTACAAGGTCAAGGATGGGGATACGTTTCGTGGTGGACCAGCCTATTATATGGAAAAAGCGTTAGGTCAACGAAAATTAGGAATCATTTTTAGTATTCTTTTAACATTATGTTTTGGCTTTATTTTTAACGCTGTACAATCTAATACGATTGCTACTTCTGTAGGGGAAGCTTTTGATGTAAAACCTGCAGTTATTGGGATTATTCTCGTTGTATTAACGGCTTTGATTATTTTTGGTGGCGTACATAGAATTGTAAAAGTTACACAAGTACTTGTACCAGTAATGGCTATTTTCTATCTAGCTGTCGCATTTTACGTTGTCATTACGAATCTATCTGAAATTCCTGCTGTTTTCGAGCTGATTTTCTCTCAAGCGTTTGGTCTTCAGGAAGCTGCAGGTGGTGCGATTGGAATTGCCATTATGCAAGGTGTTCGACGTGGTTTATTTTCCAATGAAGCTGGGATGGGTAGTGTGCCTAACGCAGCAGCTACTGCCTATACTTCACACCCTGCAAAGCAAGGACTTGTGCAAAGCTTAGGAGTCTTTTTTGATACGATCATGATTTGTTCAGCAACAGCGTTCATCATTATTTTAGCGGGTCTATATGATACTGGGGAAAGTAATGGAATTATTCTTACACAAAATTCTTTAGCTGTACATGTAGGTGATTGGGCTCCTTACTTTATCGCTATTGCTATCATTTTCTTTGCATTTAGTTCTATTGTCGGAAATTACTATTACGGTGAATCTAATATTGAGTTTATAAATGCTCATACAGGTTGGATGTTTGCCTATCGTATTTTAGTGCTTGGTATGGTTATGTTTGGTGCTCTTGCGCAAGTAGAGCTTGTTTGGAACTTAGCAGACCTATTCATGGGACTAATGGCTTTAATAAATATTGCCATCATCTTGTTACTTGGCAAAATAGCCTTCCTTGTATTAGATGACTTTACAAAGCAACGGAAAGCCGGTAAAAATCCCGTCTTTTATGCAAAATCAATTCCAACATTAAAAAATACTGATTGTTGGGAAGAAGATCGATAATATACAAAAACGCCATCCTTCAAAAGAGGAGTGGCGTTTTTTGTACTGTCTGATTCTATTAATATTTAAATTGACTAATTAACTGTTTTAACTCATCAGCCATATGTGCTAGAGCTTGTGCTGAAGCATTAATTTCTTCCATCGAAGCTAATTGTTCCTCTGTAGATGCCGCAACATCCTCTGAAGCAGCTGAATTTCCTTTTGCTGAGAACGCTAAATCCTCCGTAATTGCTGCCACCTCTTGTACACTCGCTGACATTTCTTCAGAGGCAGAAGATACCTCTTCCATTTTAGGAGTAATTTGATCCATGCTTGTCTTAATCACTTTAAATTTCGTGATAGCTTCATTAGATACGTGAAGACCATTTTGAACATCCTCTGTTACTTTAGCCATGATGTTTACAGATTGTTCTGTTTCTAACTGAATGCCATGGATTAGTTCGAAAATTTGTTTGGCAGACTCCTGGGATTGCTCCGCCAGCTTTCTTACTTCATCTGCAACAACTGCAAACCCTTTTCCATGCTCCCCTGCTCTTGCCGCCTCGATGGCTGCATTCAGAGCCAGCAAGTTTGTTTGATCTGCAATGCTTGTAATTACATCTAAAATAGACGTAATTT